>NZ_CP076545.1:1500000-1720218 GCF_018889955.1 Collinsella sp. zg1085 | reverse complement strand
CATCTATCTTAAAGCTTGTTGGTGTGTTGTTGTGTCCACATGCGTCCCATATCGGTGAGCATACGTTTTTGTCCACGCTTAATAACTAAACCTGCACTCGTGAGTTGTTCAAGCTCACGCGACCAGGTAGCGGTTGATGATCCAAATGCTCCTCGCAACTCTGTTGGTCCACAACTTTCAAATTGAAGGAGATAGCTTAGGATTTTTTTCCCTCGCTCACTCACATAAAGGTCTACCTCAGCTGCTTGTTCAGCTAAATACGTGTTTAGTGCTTGCGTTATAGCTGGTTGAGGTGTTGGAATATATTGCGCTGTTTGAGCAGGCATTGGTTGATAAGGGTTTATATATCCTGGCATTACCGTCATAGGTGCTGCTGTGGGATATACCGGTTGTTGTTGATAATACGGGTTAAGTTGAGCGGGATATGAACTAGATTGCAAAGGAAATGTTTGATTTCCATATGGGTTTGGGTTTACATCATTTGTTGTATGTTGCGGTGAGGGGGTGGCATCTGGTTGTTGCTTTTGATGTCCACGAATAACCGCGCCGTGTGATGATGCTGCTTGTAATTCTTGCGCACGATTATCATCTATAGTGACTGTAACTACCGTACCTGAACCTAGGTTATCTTCAATTGCAATAAGTCCACCTGTTTGTTCAAGATATTGTGAGACCATAGGAAATCCTGCGCCAGTGCCTCGGATATAGCGTTTTTGCTCGCGGTTGGCGCTCGTAACACCAAATTCAAAGGCACGTTCTTTTAAGTGAATACCAGGACCTTGGTCAGCAAAACGCAGCGTATTACCGTCATCTAAGATAGAGATGATTGGCTCAACAAACTGCGCATGAATGAAGTTTTCGACAATCTCACGAATAACCATTAGTGCAATATGTCCACCTTGCTCACGCATAAGGCGATAAACCGTATTGGTGACTTCTTCAAGGTAGCTGCGGATACCTTGTGGCTGAATAATGACAACGCGCGGTGTTGAAAACAAATCGTCATAGATAGCAATACGTGTGGCATAGCTAACAGTGTTGTTTGATTGATGTGACTGAACTGGCTCATCTGATATGAGATGAGCGTTATCAGGTGTTGGGTCACCTGAATCTACAAATGGATAAAAATCTTCAGCCATATACTTCACAATCACTCGTAGGGTGTACCAGCATAGCGCTCTCAGTCCTCAGAGAGAAGTTTTCAACAAGTTTTCCTAATCTGTTGAAAAGTGGTGAAAAATCATGAAAAGTTATCAACATTGTCAACACTACCTGTTGAAAACTATTTGAAATGAGATGAAATATTTAGATTCTTTCATACGGATTTCACGAGAATTACCTGAACTGAGATACTTTTTATCCAGCAATTGACATAGATGCTGGCTTTTCCCTATAATTCCAAAGCTTATATGACACTATTCTGAGCTATCGAAATGCAGCAGGAGGTTTTACCACCATGAAGCGTACGTATCAGCCGAACAAGCGCAAGCGCGCTAAAACTCACGGCTTCCGCGCCCGTATGGCCACAAAGGGTGGCCGTGCCGTACTTGCCCGTCGTCGTGCCAAGGGTCGCAAGCGTCTCACGGTGAGCGATAACTAATCGCTGTGTATCGTGCATGAAGACCTTAAAATCTCGTCAGGATTTTGAGCGCGTATTTACACAGGGAAAACGGTATAATCACCCGCTTATACGATTAACGGTGTCTCGTACTACACATGAAGGCGATCCTTATCGGGTCGCCTTTGTCGCAGCTAAACGTCTTGGAAATGCTGTGTTGAGAAACCGGTCTAAACGTGTTTTACGTGAAACATTACGCAGCTGTCCGCCCCTACCTTTGGGGTATGAGTTGATTTTGTTTGCAACTGCTCAAACCTCGACTGCGTCGCCGTCTGATATGACACGAGCTCTTATAAAGCTTTTACAGCGAGCAGGTTTATATGAGTAAGCAAGGCAGAGTTGGTATGGTTAGCCGTTGTATGATTGCGCTTATTCACTTATATCAACGTGTTGTATCACCAGTTTTACCAGACTCATGTATATACATACCAAGCTGTTCACAGTATGCTATTAAGGCTTTAGTACGTTATGGTGCCTTGAAAGGTGGTTGGCTTGCTTTACGCAGAGTTTTGCGATGCCACCCACTGCATCTTGGTGGATATGATCCCGTGCCGTAAACGGCACAAACTGTGGAAGGATACTCATGTGGGATTGGATTGTTAATATCCTCTTTCAAATCTTGAAACTCATTCAAGGCTTTGCTGTTGACTGGGGTCTCTCGATTGTCATTTTGGTACTCATTATTCGGTTGGTTTTAACCCCTATCTTATTGCGTTCAACTCGTTCAATGGCGCGTATGCAGGTGTTGCAGCCTAAGATGCAAGAAATTCAAGAGAAGTATGCATACGACCCTCAGAAGCAACAAGAAGAGCTTCAAAGGTTCTATAGCGAAAATAAGTTCAACCCGCTTGGTGGTTGTTTACCATTGCTTATCCAAATGCCTATCTTATTTGCGCTGTTTACACTTTTCCGCAATCTTCCGTCATACTTCCCAGGTGTTGCATCAAGCGATTTTGCCTTCTTTAATATTCTGCCTGACTTAACCATGGTTCCATCTATGGCGATGGGTAAGGGAATTGCAACCGCAGCGCCATACCTTATCTCGCTTGTGTTGTTTGCGTTGCTCACCCTTATTCCAACGCTATATCAGTCGCGCAATCAAACTGGTGCACAAGCACAAAGTATGAAAGTTATGGCTTTAGTAATGGCTATCATGATGCTTTGGATGGGTTGGAATCTACCTGCCGGTGTTTTACTGTATTACGACGTATCTTCTCTCTGGCAGGTTGTTCAGCAAATCTTTGTAACGCAGCGCGTTATTGAGCAAGCAAAACGTGAAGAGGAAGAGCGTTTTTCAAATGCTCCCATTGAGGTTGATGTAGTACGTCATGAACGCAAAGCGCGTCCACGTAAGAAAAACTAAGGATAAACCTTATTACTAAGGTACCTTATTATGGAGGATATCATGTCGGAAGAACTTCTAAATGAGACACATGTTGAAGAAGTAGAAGTATCTCCTTATACAGAGATTGCTCGTAAGTATAAAGCTGGTGAGTCTCTTGACGACGCTGAGCTTGATTTGGTTGCAGATACAGCGTTAACTATTCTTCGTGAGTTGCTTGCACCCTTTGATGCTGGATACTCCCCTATTGATGAGTTTGATGGGGATGATGGTGAGCTCATTTTAGATGTTCAAGATAGTAATCTTGCTGTTCTGATAGGACGTCACGGACGTACACTTGAAGCCTTACAATATATGTTCTCTCTCTTGGTAAGTCGTAAGCTAGGGTTTAGATATCCTGTTGTTATTGATATTAAGGGGTATAAACACCGCCGTAAAGAGAAGCTTATTCAAATGGCAAATAATGCTGCCCAGAAGGTCTTGCAATCTGGTCGGCCATATAAGCTTCCACCCATGAGTGCTTATGAGCGTCGTTTAATTCATATTGCATTGCGTGATACAGAAGGTATCTTTACTATTTCAGAAGGTATTGATTTGGATCGTCGCGTTGTTGTAAAAAAGAGTTAATATGCTGCAATAAGGATTGTATTGAGGGGTGCATATGCACCCCTCTTTTTTGACTGAGCTTCCTGCTACACTAGATTCAGTCATAGAATGGAGTTGTTGAGCGTTATGGTGGAACGAATTATTAAACTTGAAGAGCTTACTAATGTTGAGCAGATTGAGCATTTAGCTACACAACTTCTTGGCTACTGTACTCAGTATGATATTGCAATAGATAGAGCAACAGCCGAGTATTGTGTTAAACATCTTTTGTATGTGCTTCAAATTAACTCATACATTAATCTAACGCGCATTGTAGATATTGATGATGCACTTATTCTTCATGTACTTGATTCTCTGCTCTTTCTTAAACTCATACCAGTAGATTGTCACTGTATTTATGATATGGGAACTGGTGCTGGTTACCCGGGACTTCCTTTAAATGTTGCACTTGGAGTTAAAACAAAGCTTTTAGACTCTGTCTCAAAGAAGTTAAAAGCTGTTGAAGCGATTATTTCAAAGCTTAGAGTTTCAAACTGTAGTATACATCACGGTCGCCTTGAGGAGCTTTGCTTAACTAAAGGTGAAAATCCAGATATTGTTGTTGCTCGTGCCCTTGCTTCACTCCCCAGTCTTCTTGAATATGCACGTCCATTTCTTGCAATAGGTGGTTCACTCATTGTAAGTAAAGGTGTTCCAAGTTCTGAGGAATTAGCAGCTGGGAATAAAGTTGCTGAGTTACTTGGTTATTCGCTTATTGAAACATGTGAGGTAAATTTGCCATCCCATTTAGGTTCACGTCTTCTTATGTGGTATCAGGTAGATGATGATTGTTCAATTAAACTACCTCGTGCAGTTGGAATGGCTCATAAATATCCCCTTGCTTAAGTTTCACGTGAAACATTAGGTTTATCATCAAGGGTTTTGAGTACTTATATAAGATTGAAATAATTATCTTGCAGATTAGTTTCACGTGAAACATAATACTAATAGAGATAGAACAAGCTATGTTTCACGTGAAACATAGCTTACCTGTCACTATCCGATAAAAGTACAAAGAAAAACAGGAGGGATAGTGAATTTTCACGATGTTTCTCGCTCAAAAAGCGAGAAGGATACCCGTGTTATTGCGATTATCAATCAAAAAGGTGGAGTTGGAAAATCAACTACAGCAGTGAATTTAGCTGCAGCTTTAGGCGAACAAAACCGCAAATGTCTTTTGATTGATTTTGACCCACAAGGTAACACGACAAGCGGATTTGGTATCGATAAAGAGGAATTAAATCAGTGTGTATATGATGCGATAATGCATGATGTACCAGCGGAAGAGCTTATACAAGAGACAGAATGCAAGAAAGTGTTTGTTGTTCCTGCAACGATACAACTTGCAGGGGCAGAGATTGAGTTAGTGTCAGCAATGGCACGTGAATCACGACTTAAAGAGTTTATTGAGCCAGTAAAAGATGAGTTCGACTTCATATTTGTCGATTGCCCACCATCGCTCGGTTTACTCACCATCAATGCCTTAGCAGCAGCTGATAGTGTTCTTATTCCTATCCAATGTGAATACTACGCACTAGAAGGTGTAACGAAGCTTCTTGAGTCAATGCGCATGGTTAAAGGTCGAATTAACAAGAGTTTAGATACCTACGGTGTTTTAATGACCATGTTTGATAGTCGAACATCTCTTTCAAAGCAGGTTGTAGAAGAAGTTAGAAAGTATTTTGGTACTTTAGCGTTCAAAACTATAATACCGCGTTCAGTAAAGGTATCAGAAGCTCCATCATACGGAATGCCAGTAACAAAGTATGCACCGGGAAATAAAGGTTCACGAGCCTATATAAATCTTGCGAAGGAAGTGATTAAACGTGCCTAGTACTAAGAAAAAACCTGCCTTAGGACGTGGATTAGGTTCTTTAATAAGTGAAGCACAGACTGAAACAGGTTATACTGCTCAAAATCAGGAAAGTTTCGTTGATATTGACTTAGTGTATCCAAATCCTAATCAACCACGTACTCATTTTGAGCCAGCAGCTCTACAAGAACTCGCCGATTCTATTCGTGTACATGGCGTATTACAACCTCTGCTAGTTCGCAAACAGGGAGAAAAGTACGAGATAATAGCCGGTGAGCGCCGTTATCAAGCGTCAAAATTAGTTGGGCTCAAAGAAGTTCCTGTCATTACTAAAGATGTTGATGAACAAGAGATGCTCGAGCTTGCTCTTATAGAAAACCTTCAACGTTCTGACTTAAATCCAATAGAAGAAGCAAAGGGTTACCAGCAGCTCATTGAGAAAAGTAATCTAACGCAAGAGGCACTGGCAAAGGCAGTATCTAAATCTCGTTCGAGCATTACCAATGCACTTCGTCTCCTTGATCTTCCTGAACCTGTTCAAGCTTTGCTTTTTGATGGAAAGATTACTGCTGGTCACGCCCGAGCTATTTTGGCAGTACCTTTTGAGGAGCAGCGCATTAAACTTGCTGAGAAGGTAGTTGCAGAGTCTTTATCGGTTCGTGCGACTGAAAACCTTGCTCCATTGTTTTCAGTCGGAGATGAGCCAAGAACTCCGCGTCCAGTAACTCCGCAAGCTTATAAAAAGGCTGCACGAGTGTTGCGTCAATTATTCCATACCAATGTTCGGGTGAAATCCTTACGCGGCAAGAATAAAATTGAGATTGAGTTTAAGGATGAAGATGAGCTGCAAGATATTCTTGAGCGTATGATAGGCGAAGGAGAACAACTATGAAACTACGTGTATTTGGATTAACCATAACAGGTTTAGTAATAGCTGTTGGTTCATATGTTGGTTATAGGGTTATGAAAGAACCGGAGCTTATCTCTGAGCTTACAAAAGGCTTAACAGCAAAAGTACGCGAGTCACGCCAAAAGCTTGAAACCATGAGTGAAGATGCGGTGGTGCGAACTGCTCAACTAACACGTAATCCGCAAATTACTCAAGACTGGGTTGAAAAGCAATGGGATAATCTTAATATGTAAGGTACCTTACTAATTAGACGAATAGTGTAGGCAATCAATAAAGAAACAGGCTCCAAAAGGAGCCTGTTTTGGTTTGAAGTGAAATAACAACAAAGATAACAACAAAAAAGAAGTTGCAGTGTGTTAAAGCTCCTCATTAGAGCCTTTAACTGGGTCTTTTAAGACACGAAAACGCTGCTTGAGCTGTCCACATGCCGCGTCAATATCATTGCCTCTTGACGCGCGAATGGTAGTCTCCACACCATGCATTTGAAGGCGTTTTTGGAAGCTTTCTACACGTTCAGGTGCCGAGGGCTTAAGGGGACTATCAGCAACATTATTCAACTGAATTAGATTGACATGGCAAAGCGTCCCTTGGCAAAAGTCTACTAACGCATCAAGTTCTGCGTTGGTGTCGTTTACCCCGTCAATCATGGCATATTCATAGCTTGGACGCCGCCCTGTTTTCTCAGTATATTCTTGGAGCGCTTCATGGAGGCGGAGTAGGGTAAATTTCTTTACACCTGGCATCAGTTGGTTCCGGGTAGTTTGTATGGCCGAGTGTAGGGATACTGCCAAGGTGAACTGTTCAGGAATTTGTGAAAAACGACGAATACCAGGAATGATTCCGCAGGTAGACACTGTTAAATGCCGTGCTCCAATAGCGAGACCATCGGGGTCGTTTAGCTTTCGAAGGGCTGCCATGGTTTCGGTGTAGTTGGCAAACGGCTCACCCTGACCCATAAAGACAACACTGGTTACGCGCTCATTAAAATCATGAGCAACATGTAGGACCTGGTCAAGCATTTCTTGCGCTGTGAGCGAACGAGTAAGTCCATGCATGCCCGTGGCGCAAAAGGCGCAACCCATGGCACAGCCCGCTTGAGTTGAAATACAGACTGCCAACTTTTTGCGGCTCGGCATACCAACCGTTTCAACAGAAACGCCATCTGCAAACTCAAGAAGGTATTTACGAGAGCCATCGCGCGAAACCTGCGAAGCAAGCTCGGTGGGGACATGAAAAGTATAGGTTTCAGACAATTGCAAGCGAAGCTGCTTAGGGAGATTGGTCATATCATCAAAGGAAGTAACCTGCTTTTGATGAATCCATTCAAATACCTGCTTGGCTCGAAATGCAGGTTGACCGAGGGTACGTACAAGCTCCGTGAGCTCATCTACAGACAGACTGCGAATATCTCGATGCGTGGTGGAACCTTGCATGCGGCTCCTTTCAGTGGAAAACGGCGACTTTCAACATACAATAGGGTAAAGCATCATATTTGATGATATATCTGCATAATAGCAGGGATTAAAAGATATACAGACCAGCCACAAGCTGCTTAGGTAGGGAAGGTAGACATGAAGCGTGAAGAGCGATCTGCAATGCGTGTAGCTGTTCTTGCAGGAGGACGTTCGAGTGAAAGAGAGATTTCCCTTGCGTCTGGAGCAAATGCAGCAGCAGCCCTTAGCGAGGCTGGTTTTGTTTCGGTTGAGGTATTAGACACTGCTGAGTCTTCTTTTATTAAGCGAATTACTACAGAGCCATGGGATGTTGCCTTTATTGCGCTTCATGGTGCAGATGGCGAAGACGGGGTTATTCAGGGGCTTCTGAGCTTTTTGCATATTCCGTATACAGGGTCAACGGTCCTCGCAAGCGCTTCTGCGTCTGATAAAGAACTGGCGAAGCTTGTGTATAAGCAAGCGGGTATTCCTATTGCTACAGGTATTGCTCTTAAACACCATGAGCCCATTGACTTAGAGCGTATTGTGCAGTGTGTAGGTCCTGAGTGTTTTGTAAAGCCTGCAGAGAATGGTTCAAGCTTTGGTATCTCAATGGTGCGCAATCAAAATGAGCTTCCTCAGGCAATTGAGCGTGCTTTTGAGTATGGCAATAAAATTCTTATTGAGCAGCGCTTATGTGGAACAGAGATTACTGTTGGAGTATTTGAAACGCTTGAAGGAATCCGCGCACTACCTGTTGTTGAGGTGTGCTTCCAAAATGAGGGTGCTGCTTTTTATGATTTAAGTGTTAAGTATATTGACCCAGCTAAAATTCATCGAATACCTGCGCAAATTAGTGAAGAGAACTATCAGCGCGCTCAAGAGTTGGCCATAGCCGCCCATCGTGCGCTTGGATGTTCGGGGATTTCGCGGAGCGACTTTATTGTGACTGAAACAGGTCCGGTGATTTTAGAAACAAACACGATTCCCGGCATGACAGACGGGTCTTTGTATCCCGATGAAATTCGCCATACTGATGACTTGGTATTTTCTGAGGTTTGTGCAGCGCTTGTTGAGTTGGCGCTCCACCGAAACAAGTAAGGTTTGTATACGCAGTTATGAATATAGAAGCAGCTCTTCTGCCTGGAACGCCTTCATCAATATGTGAGCTTTATGCAAGCTTTGCAGAACAGGCGAAACATCGGCAATTTGGTGTCATTGAAGACGACATTGTCATTCTTGATACCGAGACTACAGGTTTGTCATTTCGTGAAAATGAGCTTATTGAAATTTCTGCGGCGCGACTTAAAGGACGCGAGATTGTTGAGCGCTTTGATACTTTTATTCATCCTTCAACGCTTATACCAGCAGAAATAACAACGCTTACCGGAATCACCAACGCCGATGTTGCGCACGCACCCCGAGCGGAAGAGGCGGTAGAGAAGCTCGCTGCGTTTGTGCAAGGCTTGCCTGTGGTGGCACATAACGCGGCCTTTGACCGCGGGTTTATTGAGCGCGTTAAAGGCGGCACCAAGGTGAGCGATGTTTGGGTGGACTCACTCGCCCTATCGCGTATCGCGCTGCCGCGTCTGCGTTCACATAAGCTGTCATATATGGCTGAACTCTTTGAATGTAGCGCGGTGTCTCATCGAGCTCATGATGATGTTGATTCGCTTGCGGGTGTGTGGCGCGTATTGC
Source organism: Collinsella sp. zg1085 (assembly GCF_018889955.1). Lineage (GTDB taxonomy): Bacteria > Actinomycetota > Coriobacteriia > Coriobacteriales > Coriobacteriaceae > Collinsella. Next base: position 1,710,759 of record NZ_CP076545.1, on the reverse strand, counting down.
TCTGCGCGCTTGATGCACTGCCGAGCGGGCTATTGAAACGTTTAGCTGAGATGCACTCTGATGTTGCGTGGGCTTATCGACCGATTTTTTCATATCTTGCAGGTGCTAATCCGGGTGCGCCGTTTTCACTTCTCACTGCACGTCATGATGTGCTTCAGGCATCATCTGATGAAGACCGACGCGATGCTGATGAGCTTGAAGGCCTGTCTATGCCTTCCCACAATCAGATTGAAGCATGTTTTTCGGAGCATGGCCTTGTGAGCCGTATGTATGATAGTTTTGAGGCGCGTCCTGAGCAGCTGCGCATGGCAACGGAGATTCGTGATGCCTTGGAACAAAGTACTCACCGGGTCATCGAGGCGGGTACCGGCGTTGGAAAGTCGATAGCGTATTTGGTGCCACTCGCTGCTGCAGCTCGGAAAAATGGGGTTACCTTAGGCATAGCTACCAAATCAAATAACCTCACTGATCAGCTTATATATCACGAATTGCCCAAACTTACCAAAGCTCTTGATGGCGATTTGCGCTTTACAGCACTTAAAGGCTTCGACCACTATCCGTGTTTGCGAAAGCTTGAACAGCTTGAGCGCGGGGGAGATATTCATACAACAAAAGACCCGGCAGATACCCTCACGGCAATTGCTGTGCTGTATAGCTTTGCCTGTCAGTCGCCAACAGGTGACCTCGATAGTCTTGGTATCCGTTGGAAAAGCGTTCGGAGACAAGACCTAACGGTTACCTCGCGTGAGTGTGCGCGGCACCTCTGTCCCTTTTACCCTGATACCTGTATGGCTCATGGTGCCCGCCGTCGTGCTGCGCAGGCAGACCTTGTTATTACTAATCATGCGCTCTTGTTTCGCAATGTAGCTGCCGATGGAAAGATACTGCCGCCCATTCGCCATTGGGTTATTGATGAGGCACACGCTATTGAGGCGGAGGCTCGACGTCAATGGGCTACAACAATAAGCTCTGAAGATGCTCAGACGCTTTTTGAAACGCTCGGAAATGACCACGTTGGAGCTTTGTCGGCGCTTCTTCATAGGATTGCTGGTTCAGATGCAGCAACGCTGTATTTAGGGCTCGTGTCACGTTCGGTAGCAACAGTTGGTCGAGCTTCACAGGCTATGGCAGAACTGTTTGAGGCGCTGCGCACGCTATCACAGCAGCAGCGGACAAGCAGCAACTACGATACATCAGATGTTTGGATTAGCGCAGAGCTTCGTGGTAGTAGCGCATGGCAGGATTTTGTTTTGGTTGCCACCTCAATAATACATGCGCTTGAAGCAGCCGATAAAGCGCTTACTAGCGTGATTGATGCGGTTAGCGCAGAAATACCCGATGCAGCGATTGATATAAGCGAGCCGTCGCGGCGTTTGCATGAGATGTATCTTGGTATTAAGGTGATTATCGATGGCACCGATGAGCACTTTGTATATTCGTTTCAGGTTAATAAACGCCTTCGCGCAGGAGGAGAGTCGCTATCGGCTGAGCGTTTAGACATTGGTAGTGCTTTTGCTGAGCATTGGTTCCCCGAGATGAAAAGTCTGATTTTTACCTCAGCAACCCTCAGTATTGCTGATTCATTCTCACACTTTAACCAAGGTGTTGGGCTAGATAAACTTGATGCAGCTGCCTATAAAACACTCCAGCTTGCCTCTAGTTATAACTATGAAACACATATGTCGGTTATTGTAGCAGGCGATATGCCTGACCCACGCGATAGGGATGCGTATCTTGGAAAGCTTGAGATAATGCTTGTGGACATTCACCAAGCTATGGGTGGTTCGGTGCTAACGCTTTTTACCAATCGGCGTGATATGGAAGAGCTCTATGAGCGTGTGTCTCCACAGCTTGCCGCACAAGGTTTGAGCCTTGATTGTCAACGTCGTACGTCAAACGTAAAGCAACTGCGTGATTCGTTTATCAGTAATGCGTCTGCCTCACTGTTTGCGCTTAAGGCGTTTTGGGAGGGTTTTGATGCGGCTGGCGATACCTTGCGTTGTGTGGTAATTCCTAAGTTGCCCTTTGCAAGTCCTACCGACCCCTTGTCTTGTGAGCGCAACATTCGTGAGGACCGTGCATGGATGCGTTATGCCTTGCCAGATGCAGTGCTTGAGGTTAAGCAGGCAGCGGGACGCTTAATCCGTACTGCTCAAGATACCGGCGTTTTGATTTTGGCAGATTCTCGTCTGATAACAAAAGCTTATGGCAAGAAGTTTTTACGGTCGCTCCCGGTGGACTACCAGCAGATTCAAAGCGAGAACGTTGGAAAATATCTCAGTATGTGGCTTAAGCGATAGAACGAGGTGTTGTGCTTGATGAGTGATGTGTGTCACTCATCAAGTTGTCACTCATCAAGCAGCTTTTGCGCATACACACTAAATTTGTTAATCATCTCCTGTGGTGCAACGATGTGCATGGTTCCTGCATGCGATAAGAGCTGGTCAAAGAGCCAATACGGAGAACCTACGCCCAGCTGGATAAGCAAGCTGCCATCATCATGCGTTTCAAGTACCGAAATGCCAGACCATGTGAGCTCGTTGAGCTCGGTGGTGTTAGAAAGCCAAAGGGTAGTTTGAGTTGAGCGTTGGAAGAGATGCTCAAAACTGTTCGCATATGTCCAGCTATGTTGAGTGACTGAATCGTCGGTATAACTTACATCAGAGATTCGGTCGAGACGATAATGACGCTCGGCATCTGCGGCAATATCCCATGCCACGAGATACATCATAGTATTGTGCGCCTCAAGATAGCCGGGGTCGATTGTGCGCTCATGGGGCATGGTGTCGTGTGCGCTGAGATATGTTATGCAACAGCGAACACCGCTTTGAATGGCGTCTTGGAGCGGGTAATACCAGGCGGTATAGGGCGTTGTGTCGTGCAGTGCTGGAAGTTGCTCAAGCTCTAACCCTGCTGGTAAAACAGCCTGACGAATGCGCTCTTGAGTTTTGGTGGGAAGCTGCGTGTGTGAGAGCGCGTGCGAAAGTACCATGCCTTCTTCGAGGCTAAGACGAATAGGTAACAACGTTCCTGCGTCACCATTTAGTGTGAGCGTTTCTGCGTCTTCATCAAGTGCAAAGCGCGCTCCTGTTGAGCGGTCGCCAAGACCAGACAACAAGTCGATAAGCTGGGATAATTCGGTATCAGAGAGTTGTAAATCTGCTTTCAGGTCTGCTTTTTTAAGCCCTGCTGACCCCGCATCGGTGAGTCGGCGCATAAGTGTAATAGCGCGCAAAACCAAAGCATCAGAGCGCGTGAGTTTAGTGGGAGATGGAGCTTTTTTACTCATTATGCTACCTCATGCGCCTGTAAAGATTGTTTGATAAGTGATTTCCACTGCTCAACAAAGGGTGCGGGAGCTTGCGGGCGTACACCACGCTGACTTAAGCTCAAACAATATCGAGCGGCGGTTTTAATATTTTTCACTGAGATATGCCAGAGCCACAGCGTATGTTTGGGGTTTTGCTTGTCTGTGCTCGGTATTTGCTCAAGGGTACCGCGCTCATGGGTGATGGTCTGGACTTCTTCTTGAGTGAGTGTTGCAGGAAGGCTCATGGTAACTTCTTGCTCGGGCTCATCGCTGCCACCAAAATCAAAACTAAAGAACAGGTAATCGGTGAGCGTAAAATCAGCAGGAATATGATACGACCCATGTGGGGCTCGCAGGCGTTCTATGCGGTCACAGCGAAAAGTGCGTGGCTCTTCTCCTGTTGTTGCACCTACCAAATAGGTATTGCCTTGCAGAGTAAACAGACCATAAATCCCTAAAGTGCGCGTGCTCACATGCCCGCTGTGTGAAACATATGCAAAGCTCACGCAGCGTTTCAGCATATAAGCGGTCCAAAGGGTTTCCATGATTGCTTCTTGCTGCGCATCAATGAGGCTTTTGTGCTGAGGAGTTTCAGGAGCAATGGGCCTAAATTCAGGAGCGTTGAGCTGTCCTAGTTTGTGCTCAATACGTTCAAGAACATGGCGATACGGAAGCTCTGGGCGCTCTTTGAACGTTTGAAGTGCAAGCCTTAGAGCCTCAGCGTCTTCGGTTGAAATAAGCCCAATATCTGCATGGGTAGCTTCGCGGTCGATAATCCATGAGCTTTCAAGCGATTGAGGAGTATTGGGGTCGTGTATTTCGCGAATAATAATGCCGCGCTCTGCAAGTTTGGCACGGTCGCGCTGAAACTTCTTAAATTCTGACTCATAACTTGCGTGCCCATATCCCATATCAGGGTCAGAAATAATGGTGCGGGTAGAGATGGGATGACGCGTTGTATTAAGGGTGAATAAGAGATTGACGATGCGCCGCGCCGAATCAAAGTCGCGAGAATTTGTTGGTGAGGTGGTATCAGAATGAGAATCTGGTTGAGTAGTGAGCTGAGTTTTTGGCATACGCTAAACACCTTTCTACATCTTCTCGCAGGTCAACACATATATGTGTCTTATTCTATACGATGTATGCTCAAGAGATTATTACCAAGCTGCGATGACTCTTCACAAATAGATGCAGGTAAGCGCCGGTCAAGGTATACTTTTGAACGTATACAGGCATATTGCGTACGTAGTATGTCCAAAACTCGAAATTGTTGATGTGGAGCCCTTATGGCTAGTACTCAAAAATATCTTAACCACCTGCTCCAGCATGTGGAAATAACGCCTGCTTGTAGCGAGGAAGAGCGCAGTGCTGCAGAGCGCATTGCATCAATTTTTGCAAACCATGGGTTTGAGCCACAAATACAGGAATTTAGTTCTAGTGCAGGGAGCGCCTTGACTGGCGCGCTGCTTGGCGTCACGCTTTTTATAGGGGCGCTCCTGCTGGGTTCTGGTGGCGCTTTGGGCATTATTGGTCTGCTGCTCATGCTTGCTTCGGCAGTGGTGTATACACTTGAGCGCATGGGTCGTCCACTAGTGTCGCCGCTGGTTCCACGTGGTTTATCGCAAAACGTTATTGCATATCATAAAGCCTCAGGTCCTATGGCATCACCGCGTAATCGCCCGGTTGTTGTAGTGGCACGTTATGACTCTCCACGCGCCAGTCTCTTAAATCAAATGCCATATGCCAGCTATCAACCTCTGTTAAACAAGGCACTTCCGTATGCCATGGTAGCTCCAGTTGCGCTGGCTGTGCTGCGCATGCTTCCGTTTTTGGGTGGAGCGAAGCTTATTCTATGGCTACTTGCGCTGCTTGTTTCTTTAGTGCCGCTGGCAGGCGCAATAGCAGAGTTTGCTCATCGTTTTGTTTTGCCATACACCTTGGGTGCAGTTTGCAATAAATCGAGCTTGGCGGCGATGTTTGGCATTATGAACGCCGTGGCTCCTGCTCAAAATGAAGAGTTTTTAGATGACAAGCCTTTTGATGAATATCGCCAAGAGCTTGAAGCCGAGCTTCTTGCTGCTCTTGAAGCGGCAGAGGCAGGAGCTAGCGCTGCAGAGGCTCAGGATACGCAGCTTGATGCTGAAAATGAGGCTTTGGCGCTTGAGCAGGGTGTCAGCCAAGATGATGGTCTGACGACTGCTGATAGCGTTGAGTTTGTTGAGGGCGACATAGATGCTGCTCAAAAAGACGAGCTCGGTGGGTTTGCTGATGATGAAACAGGGGTTTCAGGTGCGACTCAAGAGATTTCGGTTGAAGCCTTAGAACAGCTGACGTCTGAGCTACATACTCAAGATGCTGAGCTTGATAGTGAAGCGAGCGATATAGCGTCAGAAGATAATGAGGTTCTCAATACGCAAGATGCAAAGAACGAGATTGATGATGAAGCATCTAATGATGAACTTTACAATCAAGGTAGTGTTCCTCTCAACGCACAAGGCAACATTCGTTTTGGAGCGTCAACTATTCGTGCGCTGGCTATGGTTCCCACAACTTGCAAAATTGAGTATGTTGAGGAAGCAGAGGAATTTGTTGACTTTGATGATAACGATGTAGAGCTTGACGATGCTGCGCCTGACGTAGTTGATGAGCAAGATGAAGCGTTTAACAGCGATGCTGACGTGGTGGATTTGCAAGATGGCCTAGAGCAAGAGCAACCTGCTGACGATTTGTTAGAAGATGCACCAGCGCTTATTGATGAGCAGTTGTCTGCTGATGGGCAGCCGCTTACAGATGATAATGAGCTGATAGATGATATAAATAGCACCGACGAAAACAGCGCTGATGAGCAGCTTGTGTCTACAGAAGAGATACCCGCAGACACAACACAAGTTTTTGCGCCTGAGAATGACGAAGCAAATCTTGATGATGCGGAAGCCACAACAAGCTATCAGCCAATCGAAACCGTAGATTCCATCATGGCTGAGGTCCAAGCAGTTGCTAATCCACGTCCCCAGCGTCAGATTCCACCTATGGTGCCTGATGTATCTGCATTACAGGGAGGCAATAATCGCGCTTCACTGCTTGATGTGCCTGACCCTTCTGCACAAAACCAAGATCCGTTTGCTACTGCGCGTCCTGTGTTGCCTTCAGAGACAATGGCTTTCAAGAATGGCTTTACTCTTGTAGGCCATGAAGAAATGCCGACATCTGCATCCTCGGCACCTGAGGCGACTCCAGAACCAGTATCACAGCCTGCAGCAAGTGATGCAGTAGAGGCAACACCTGCTCCATCTCCTGAAAAGCCCAAGCGTGGACTTGCTCGCTTCTTTAGCCGTAAGAAGAAAAAAGAAGACAGTTTTAGCGAGTTTTTAGGTGTAGATGAAGACTTTGACGCTAAGCAAACGGGCGGTCAAATTGGTTCGTGGGATAACTTCTCTTCAAGCGACGATTCATGGAAAGGCGGCGCTACTGGTGCCCCTGATGTGAGCGAAGATGAGTTGAAAGAAGCGATTACAGCACTTGGTGATGATGAACTGCTTGGACATGATATTTGGTTTGTTGCAACCGGTGCTTCTGAAAACAATCATGCTGGTATAGATGCCTTCTTAGAGGCTCATCGCGATAAACTACGCGGCGTATTTCTTATCAATCTTGAGTCTATTGGTGCGGGTCAGCTCACTATGCTTACAACCGAGGGTGAACATCGCACGCTTAAAGGTGACCGCCGTATCATGAACTTGGTAGCTAAGGTTGCCAGCGACTTCCATGAGAGTATCCTCACGCAGGATGCACCCCAGCTCAAAACAGAGGCCTATCATGCTCTTGAGAAGAGCTTGCGCTCCTTAACAATTGCTGGTATGCAAGATGGACAGCTGGCATGTGCATATACCGTTGAAGACCATCCACTTAATGTTAATGAGCGCAATGTTCAGGTAGTTGCGGATGTGGTGACCGAGCTTATTCGGCGTTCATAAAGGCTAAGCTTGTTGGTATGGCTTCCTTGTGGGAATGCGGGAGCCATACTTAAAGATATTAAACTATGGGCTTGTAAAGAGCAGTTTAGATAAAGGTCTTGGTTGTAGGGCACGATGTGAGATGCGGGTGTAGGTGTAGGAGGTATTGTGATAGCGTTCATTAAAAAACACTGGCGTGCCTATCTCATTGGTGCTTTGCTTGCAATCGCGTTAGGAGCAGGTGCTTCTATTATTTTGGGTATTAAAGCATCAACCCCAGAAGATTTGCGTCAGAAGCGTATTGAGGCTGAACGTCGCAATAGTGAAACACAGACCAAGCTTGCACATCATGACGATATTGAAGAAGCTGGTAGCGAGAATAACTCAGAAACGTCTGATGCTGATTTAGGCACCAGCGCAGATAGTACAAACGCTGATACCACAGACACAGAAACTGAATAGCGATAGCGGTATAGCGTATAGGCTGTTGACTAAGCCATTTAGCCTAGAAAAGTGCCGTTTTCCTGCGTAGTAAAGCATGGGCAACGTGGATAAGCTGTATGTACTCACATGTGCTTCCATATGAGTACATACATACCTGTAATCCACTTAAACTAGCTCAGGTGCCACAAAGATTGCCAAAGCCCGGTACTCTCCTCCAATATCAAGTCCGGTGCATGTACAAATTGAAATGACCGTTTGTGCTGTCTTAAGCAAAGAATCTGCTTCTGCCGATACTGCTTGTGCATCGTGCTGTAGCTCTTTGAGCCAAGCAGATAGCATTGCTTGGTCAGTAAGTTCAAAGTTTTGAATAGTCTCATACGTTTCGTGAACACGCATACCTGCAAAGGGTTTGAAGTGTGTAATTCCGCTCGGGGTATCCCAAGTTGCCTCACCAATTGTTTGGAAGACTTCTGGCTCAAAAATATTAGTAAGCGGACCAAATTGCACACTTGGATTAGCTAAAATGCGATGACCAAAAAGCAAGAGGTGACGTTCGTCAGGGTTGGCGCGCATGTCAAGGTAAGGGGTTCCCTCAATCGAATGATTCCTATCAAGGTCATGGTCGAGATAGAAATCGTTGGGAGTGTCGTTGGCGGGATGAACAATGGCTGTTGAGATATTGGTGCCACCAATTTCAAGCCATGCTATCGTTTCTGAATTGCGAGCCAATAACTCATTCCAATTTCTTTGCGACGGATCTTTTGGACGAGATGAATCCTTTATTTTTTGAGGCATGTTTATCTTGGGTGCAGGCACCGGCGCTGGAGTTGAAGAATTAAGCGCTGCAATAATTCCTGCTGCTCCTGCAGCGAGTGTGCCACCAGCTAGTACTATGCCGGTAGCAAGCACCTGCCGACGAGTAGGTGAAAATTTCATAAGCGATGTAAGAAGCGCCTTCGAGGAACATATTTGCTGATTTGCAGACGGTTTCCTCGTTTGTATGGCGTGCTTCGTAGCCTCCCTTGGTGAACTCGAATGTATCTATACCAATATGCGCCCCCTAACACTCCTATAACACTCAAGCCACCGGTCATGATTGCTGGCATAATCGACAGCATGCCTGTTTGTGCTAACGGACGCAGAGTTGATGGTGGTTGTTGTTGCACAGTATCAGCGCTGTGGTGTTCGAGCTTTTCACCGCCACCATTGCGAAAGAGATGCAGGTGCGCATGATTTTCTAGCTGAGAGCCACCATGATAAGCCTGTGTAAGCTCCATCGTTAAGACGGCGGGCGCATGATGAGCTTGGGTATTAGTCGTTAAATCTTGTGCTGCCATATGGTCGTTTATGGCATAAAGATTTGCACGATTCCAAGCATCTATTCGTGAACCACAACCTGCTTCAACTCGTCCATATTCTATGCGAATACCAACAATGACCTCGTTTTTTGCAAGGGGAAGTTCAGCAACTGATAAAACTCTTGATGATGTTGTGGAGACTTTCTGCGCCCACAGCTGCCAACCTTCATAGTTCAATACGCGACCATCTTTGCCTGCTTTGTCGTTTTGCATACCATCAGTAATCCAAGGGTTGGCATGTCCATCGCTCAGTGTTGCATTAGCAGACTCTGATTCGTCGTTGGTGTGCTCACGGTTAGTGCGATACCAAACGTTGCAAAGTCCGTCATAGTCACCGTCTATGACAGGTGTTTTTAACTCAACAAGCTTAGCGAGACCTTCAGAGGCGAGTTCAAGAGCATCTTCAAGTGTACATTCATCAACCCACGTGCTGCTGTTTTGCAAAAAATCAAGGCAGTACTGATAGCGCTTGCCTGCGTAAGAACCATCTGAGTTAATGAGTTCTTGCATCTTATCTACCTTACCGTTAACTGAAATCTCATCATCATATAAAGCGAAGTGCTGGAGCTCTGGTATGGGTTTCACCTCAAATAAAAGCGGTTGAGCTACCTCATGCGATTGAGGTGCTTTTGTTTCAACGAGGGTGTATTTGCCAGGAGCAAGCGCATCAATATGATGAGCATGTAATTCGCTTGTCCAGCGGTCAATACAGGTACCCGCTTCATCAAAAAGCTCTAGTTTTGCATCTTCAATGAGAGTCTCTGTTTGCGCATCACGTTTAGAAAGTTCAACCTTAGTCATGTCATTTGCAACATGAACCTGATGCTGTGCTTCCCCTTCTATATACCCGCGCTCATCGACATGCAGGGTAAGCCGCTCACCTGAGATAAGATACCCCGGTGGAGCCTCAACTTCTTCTAAGTGGTAGGTACCAGGTTTGAGCCGCTCAATACTCGCAATACCATGTTCATCGGTAACCATATGCAAAAGTGAAGCGTTTTGATGCAAAAGCTTTGAAACAAGGGTGATATGTTGTGCGTCACTGGTGGCATACGTGGTAAGAGATGGGAGTATATCGCAGTTTCCGCAGTCGGTTCCATTAATAGACAAGGTATAGCTACCAGGCGTAAGGTCATTTGCATGCCAAAGCATCCGCTCATCATCACAACGTAGAGCATGCGCTTCGGGTTCGATGGTGGTGCATCGTGCTTCAAGCTCCAAAAGACCCTCATGTACTACAACAAGGTATCGCTTGCCTGCTTCAAACTGGAGAGTTTGAAGCTGCTCAAGCTCGATAGTTTGAGCATGGTGGAGTAAAACACCGTGATATGTTCCGGGAGCTATATGGTCTTGATGGGTGAGCAACGAGCCTACATCATAGGCATCAAAAACTTGCAACTGATACCCTTCGGGGAGTTCGAGCTGTATATCAGCCTTTTCAGCATCAAGGTTCTTGCGTAGTTGGACATCCTTGGCACCTTCGTTATTAACGCGAAGCGCTATAGCCCCCAATCCCGCTTGCGGTATTTCTTGAATCTCATCCTCAGCACGCCAGAGTTCAAAATGAGTGTTAGCAAGTGGTGTCGAACTATCTTGAAGTGTTTTTTTGATACGCAACTGATTGGGGCTATTTTTAAGTTCTAGCTCTGTAAGTACAAGCTCGGTTTTATCATTTTGCCAGCTCAGTGTAAAAGGTATTGCTTCATTGGGAGCAACATAGCCTTGAGGCGAGGTATGCTCAATGAGAGTATAGTGTGCTTCACCACTACCAAGCGGCAAGCCTGCAGCTTCTGCAATGCCATGCTCATCACTTGAACACTCAGCTATAAGCTGCTCTTTAGCCGCCTCAAGATGTCCATCAGGTGCCACAATATCTTCTGCTGCATATATAGCAAATTTTGCTCCTGCAAGTGGTGTTTGATTATCAGCAGTCTTTTTATGTATGCGAACCAATCCGGTCGCGCGTTTATTATAAACGCTCACCACGACGGTAGGTTCTTGCTGAGTAGAAGTAGTCACGTCAAATGGGACAAGGTCATGTGTGGTGATATAGGGTGCTTGAGCTGCAATTTCTTCAACAAAATAGTGACCTGGCTTGAGGCATTCAGGAAGCATTACCATCCCTGTGTCATCAGTATAAAACTCTGTGAGGTTTTGTGGCGTTGGATACCAAGTATGTTGCTGAATAGGCTTTTTATCTGTATCAAGAATGCGAAAACCAAAACCTGCAAGTGGAACTGTTACTTGCGACTCGGCATCACGCTTGACAATTTGAATACGCGATTGAACAGTTGTGTTGTTAACAATATAGCGAAGCGTTGCACCTTGTATGAGCTGTTCAGCAGATAGTGCCCAAGCATCTGCTGCTTTATAACCAGCAGGAACTGTTTCTGGGACCTCTCGGATGGTATAGCCATTGCGGTCATAAGGCAGTGCACCACCTGCTGTTTGCGGGCGCTCTCCTGCACCAAACCAAAGTCCAGCACTTGTTGCAAAACCATCAGCTCCCGTGGTGAGCTTTCCAACAACTTTTCCGGTAGTGCCAGAGATAAGCTCAAATGTCACACCAGCCGCAGGATGTGCAAGACCTGACGCAGAATTAGTCTCTGTACCTAAATACTTAGCAAGTTCTATATCAACCGCGATGGGTGTTTCAGGAAAGTCATGCTTGGGTGTAAGAGTGATACTTGGCTTGCCTTTAAGCTCATCTGAGTTGACCGTATAGGTATGAACTGTGTTGTCAGGTGTATACCCAACAGGTGCTGAAATCTCTCGAATTTCTACAGTACCCAGCGGTATGCCTGTGAAAAGACACGAACCGGAACTATCAGTTGTTTGTTGTTGAGACCAACCCGGCTTAGAAAGAGAACGAGCCTCATACATTGCACCTTCAAGGCTGGCTCCTGCCTGAGCGGCACCGTTTGTTGCTGCATCAAATTTGGTGCAGTGAACTTCAAAATATCCAGGAGTTTCAGCCAGCTTGACAGGCTCAGAACCATCACTCACATGAAACGCTACTTCTTGAGCATCTAAGGTGTATCCAAGAGGCGCCTGTGTTTCTCTTGCAATATAGTCTTGATGAGGTGCAAGGTTTAGTGTTGCATGTCCTTGCTCATCAGTTGTAATGCTCCCGACAAGAGTACGGTCGGAGGCGCGAAAAATATCATAGTGAGCATTTGCGAGCGAGTATGAACTGTTTTCGCTGGTAAGTGCAGGTTGTGCGCTGTGTTTTTGAAATTGGATGCTTACCTGCTTCTGAACGGTTACAAGCGCTTGAAACTCATGGGTGCCCGTGCTTCCTGTTGCTGAATTAGTCCACAGCGTTGCACAGCCTTGCTCTGCGCCACCACCACCTGCCTGTGCATATGCTTGTGCCGCTTGATATAACTTCCACGCTGCCTGCTTAATGCCCTCATGTTGTTCAAGCTGCCATCGTTCAAGATACATTTTATTGCCGTGATAGCTGGTTGTATTTCCAGTAAAGGTTAAAACATTAGGTAGCTTGTCTGCTATAGCAAGCCAAACGGCAAGCGCCGTTGCACTTTCAGATTGCGCGGCATCAAGACTTTCTAACGAGCGAACAACCTCTCCGTCATAGCCATGGAATAAGACATAATCAAGCTCAGGAATATTTGGCGAACCATACTGCTCCAAGCGCTGCCCCGTCTCAGGAGCCTTGAGAAATCCTTGTGCACAGTAGGCAATGTGTCCGGTAGTGGGCACATCAACACGAAAGAAATTACGATGTTCATAGCCCGGTGCAGGTTCTGAAGAAGTAACCACAGCGTTGCTTGCTGCGCGTGCAGGTCGTGGAGTCCACAGCAGATAGCTGGCTATAAGCATCAGGCAGCACAGCAGGGCAAGACATCGTAGGTGGCATGCAAATCGATTCATCAAAGCTCCCTTCGGCGCATGGCGTAGGTGGGGGAGCATACGTTGTGATGTCTTCTATAAATCTCGCAAAATCTGCTTCAAATCTATGTTGAAACTCATTCAAAACTCTCGACTATATACTTTCAGGCAGCTCAGTCCATGCGTGATTGAGAGTTAGCAGAGGCTCACATTCATAGCTTGCCTACATCATTTCAACTAAATCATCGTAGTTGCATTAGGGGGTCTTTTGTATACATATCAGAAAGACAAACACATTCGCACACAGCTTGAAATCAAGTTTTGTTTATCTAATTTCTTTCCCAGCCGTTGAAAAGGTTTTGGATTGAGCAGCTTGCCCTCACCTTTCAAACTAAAACAAGTAAGTTGGCGTGGTAGACAGATGAGACAGGTAACGCTTGTGAGTTTTAGTGCGCGCGTGGAAAAAGGGGCTAGCAAGCAGCCTGACTGTTTAACGTACTGTTAGCGCTATGAAAAGTGCTGATAGTTGCGCGCACGCTTTGCCCGACGATACAACCTTATGCAAAACCATGGAGAAAGCAGAATGAAAAAAGGAAGAACCATAAAGGTAACGGGTTTACTGACAGCGCCCTCTGCTCCGAGTCCATATGTTGCTACCAGCTTTTCAATAGAAGGTTGAGGGAGATACATTTGTAAGTCTTTATTTATCGCTGCATCGCTGATGGCATATTCGGTAAGTCGTAATACATGTTCTTTTGTTTCAGCGTTTCGCAGATTACTTTCATAAACACTGAGGGCGCTTCGGAGCTGCCTGAAACTTTCTTCAGATTCAGTGTTTAGCCAACTTTGTTTATGTGGTCCATTTAGGAGCCCATACATATTATTTTGGTAGTTTCTCCAGTTATGGCTCGAGATTGTTTCAAAGTCATAAAGTTCTTTAAGTGTTTTGACGCATCGGTTTTCTTTTAATGCTTCAAAAACTTTCTCAGGGTGATCAAGCGTTGGATACAGAGCAAATTGCCCTTTGGATGTATTAATACACTCTTTAACTGAAAAAGAGCCAATTGACTCAGGCATTCCTTCTATACAACCATCAATCCTATCTTCTACAGGAAGCGTTTCTGCTGAGATAATCTCAAGTGCATGAGCTGGTAGAGGTATCAGTGATGCAAAGGCAAGAGTTGCGAGAATCCAACACGAACCCTTCATCGCTGCGGCTCCCATACATCAGCAATAGGTTTATCGATACCTTGCTTACGCCATGCCTTAAAAAACATAGCAATACATAGCGCAACAATCACAAACTCTATACCACAGACCCACCAAAACGCTGGTTTTGTATAACTGTCGAGTTGGTTTATGGCAAAAGAAATAAATGCACTAAATTCTGCTGGCCTCCAATTAAATATAAGGTCACTGGTATCATAAAAAAACATAGCACCTATCGTAATAAGCTGTATCAAAAGTCTTCGTACCGGGAGTGTTACTTTCCAGGTTACAAATAAGAATGCAGCAGGATAGCCAAGCAAAATAAGGAGCTCTATGCCCGTTGGATATGTGGGTGAGAAGGTGGCACGGTAGTGTATAAAAGCCTCGTTGTAAAACTCAAAAAAACTGCGGATAAAGATAGTTAAAATAAACAGAAGGCTCGCTATGAGGCAAAGTGCTGGAGCGTCCGTATTAATTTGTCTAGCGTCTAACGATTCCATACCATGCTTTTCCATCGTAGGTCTCCCATGTATTGATTTCACTGGATACACTTGCACGATAATCTCTACTATGTTGGGCAACGTAGTAATCTCGATATCCACCTGGCATGATGATTCCATTTCCAGGAACTATCACGTAGCCAACATGTTCCCAAACGCCATCTCTATTCTCATCGAGTCCAATAAAATCACCACTCCGTACTTCAAAAGAGAACTTTGTGTGATTTGTTCCATATGGTTTCCAAACACCGAAATGCTTCATAAATCTATCAGCGAGCGTCCAACTGCGGGAATGTTTATGAATACCTATAAGGGAGACATGCCACCAACCCATCAACAGGTCTTTACCGTTATCGTTTTCATCAGTTTCACCCAGTATTTGTCTTTTTATCAGGTCAATATCTACCCCAGCAAAATGTTGAGGCTCACCTCCGGCTTCAAGTATCTGAGACGCAAAATTTGTGCAATCGCCTCCTCTTCCATTGCCAAAATAGGCGTAGTTTCTGTTGGGTTGTTCTGCATACTTAAAGGCGTATTCATTTGCTTTATCAATGTCAAAGAAACGCGCAGAATAGAATGTGAAATCGCTTAAATTGGATAGTTCATAGGCTGTTTCAAGCTTATTGTATGTCTGTGAGGGTAGGAGGACTTTTAATATTTCCAGAGTGTCTGAGTTCATAAAATGGTCTTCATCTATAGTTGAAGCGAATGAACTAATTTCTTCATTTTGGTTTTCATTATCGAAGATGTAACAAGCAAGGCGAAACTGACGAACGTTTTCATTAGTCTCTTGAAACCAATCTGGTTTTTGAGGGCTATCAAGAAGTTCATAGTATTTTTCAAAATAGCTTTCCCAGTTATGTAAAGAGAGTTCATCAAGCTTATAAATGCCTGCAATTGTCTGAGCAGCTTTATTATCTTGGAGCTCTTTTATAACTTGTTCAGGATGGGTAAATGTCGTACATAAGGGAAGCAATGCTTTCGGTGTGTTTATGCATTTTTTTATTGAATAAGAGCTTATATCTTCAGGTAGCCCTTCTATATAGCCATCAACCCGTTCTTCTGCTGGAAGCGTGTCTGCCGATACAATTTCCAGAGCGTAGCATGGCAGAGGAATTATTAAGGCTAGAGCAATGGCTGATATACAACAACGAATGCACTTCATTTTGCACCCCTTAAAATAACTTGAAACTACTTTACTAAGCTTCTTTAAGCCAATGAGTTTCGGATTATAATTAGACGTCACTTCACGATTTCTACATAAAACTGTAGAATGAAAAATGAAGCATATATCAAGGGTGAAGAACAATAGGCTTGGGGAGGGATATATAGGTGGAAAATAATGTTGTATATTGAACTAACACTATAATTAACCTAGCTATAAAACAGTTCTATATTGCCAAGCAAAAATTCCTCAATGCTACATGCGCCCGATGAGCTACCGCCTACAATAATGCGTTTTGCTTGGGGGTTTTTTTGTAAAAAAGCCGCCATGCCGCTTTGGCTAGACTCTTTACCGCTTTTTACCTCAATCGCCGTAATAGCGCTTCCTTTTTGCAAAACAAAGTCAACCTCGTCATGCGCCTCACGCCACCAGCCAACATCAAAGCCCTCGGCGCTGCTTTGTGCAAGCAAAAAAGCACCAACAGCAGATTCAACAATATGCCCACGCAAATCAGGCTCGCCAAGCAAGCGTTCTCTGCTCTTTTCTGATAGCGCTGTCATCAACGATGTGTCAAAGACCATCAGGCGGGGGCTGCTTCGACGTCGGCCAAGTTCTTGTAACGCATATTTTGGAAGTGCGGCAATCATGCCTGCTTTTTGTAGCAGCTCAAGATAGTGCGCTACCGTTACCGTGTTGCCCGCATCTTGCAACTGTCCAAGCATTTTATTGAAGGAGAGCTCCTGACCAGAATAAGCTGCTGCCAGCCGAAACAACGCGCGCATCAAGGCAGGTTTTCGTATATCCTCCATTGCAAGAACATCCTGAGAAATGCTTGGCTCAATAACCGCATCACGCATATAGGCAGCCCAACGCTGGACATCATGCGAAAAACGAGCGGCACCAGGATAGCCGCCAAAATATAGATAATCGTCAAGCGTATAACCAAACGCCTCACGCGTTTCTTGAAGCGACCAATGCGGCGAACGAATAAGCTCAAACCTTCCCATTAAGGAATCTTCAAGTCCTTTATGCAGCAGCAATGAAGATGACCCACTCAAGAAAACTTTAAGCGGCGCATTGCTTCTGCGGTCGGCATCCCAAAGCGCTTTAATGGTATTTGGCCAGTGAGGAACTTTCTGAATTTCATCAATAACAAGCAGAACAGGTTGTTGTCCGTTGTTGGTCATATTTCGCGCCTGCTGCCATTCAAGCTGCAACCAGTTGGCTGATGGCTCAATAGGGTCATCGGCGCTAACCACGTGATGAATACCATCAAGCTTTGCCAATGCTTGCGACAGCATGGTGCTTTTTCCTGTTTGTCTCGGACCAACTACCACCTGTATAAGAGGATTAGTTGTTTCTTGCATACGTTCAACGAGGGTTGCCACTTGCTTGCGCTCAAACATAGCTCTCCTTGAGATTAGAGTGTATCTACCTGCTATTCTCAGTGTACTGAGTAAATTTACTCAGTACACTGAGAAATTTTACTCAGGAGAGAAAAGACACGAGCCGTGCTTGTTATCTTTAGTATCGAGTGTGGGATAAGGTGGTAAAACCGTTCGCTACAAATAAGCTATACGCCTAGGTTTAGGTCAGGGATGTAGGCATAGCAGTACAATGCGCAACAGTGCAACGCATAGCAGTACGACGTACATCAATAAAAAGTACAGCACCACAAGATGAACCACTCAATACATTACTCAAACATCCGGTGCCCAATTCAAGCGCAAATCATGCAACGCACACCGCCATAATTGGTATGTTGTTCAACAAACCGGTTTCTAAAACCAAAACCAGCTTGAACCGTTTACCGACCAAAGACAACCGTTCACCAAATTCCACACCAGAGACGATTGGTTACAACCAGTTCCCCCTTACATTTAGCTTGTCTTTTTGTCCGTTTTGAGGGGGAACATATGACGCATGGGTCTTTTAAAGCGTTCAGAAATACCATTTCGCGCTCTGCTCATGTTTTTGCAGTGGCGTTGTCTCTAGGTCTTGGACTGTTTGGCACAAACACTGCATTTGCAACCACCGACCA
Source organism: Collinsella sp. zg1085 (assembly GCF_018889955.1). GTDB lineage: Bacteria > Actinomycetota > Coriobacteriia > Coriobacteriales > Coriobacteriaceae > Collinsella. The sequence continues at coordinate 1,692,927 of NZ_CP076545.1, read as the reverse complement.
CGGTGGCGGTGCAGTAGAGATTGCTGCAACAGAACAAACGGTTACCATTGGCAATGAATATCTCTCGCGTACATACTCAAAAGCAGATGGTAGCTGGAAAACAACCGAGATTGTTAATAAACGCATCAACAAGACCTTGGTGCCGCAGCCCGGTTCTCAAGATTTTGTGCTTGGTTTTGATAAAACGGGGCTAGAAGGTGGCACAGAGCAAAGTAATCCAACACAAAAGATTGATAGAACAGGCTGGCAGGCAAGTTTGACCACAAGCGGTGGCACAGCCTTCCCTGCAGCTGAGGTTGCTAAGCTTTTTGACGATAATCCAGACACACATATCGATGACTGGCAAAAAAATGGTTACCCCATCTCGCTTGTAATTGATATGGGGTCGGTTAAATCAGTTGGTGCTTTCTCCTACCTCAAGCGTCCGGGCTATGACTTTGAACAATATGGAACCAACGGCACTATGGGTGCCTATAAGCTCTATGTAAGTGATGATGGTTCTGCATGGCGTGCTGCGGGGTCAGGTGAGTTTACGCGCGCAGACCATAACCTGCATAAGGTTGGTGACAAATTTAATGTAGGCGATGTAGTGTATGGAAAGTTTGACCAGGTATATCAAACGCGCTACGTCAAAATTGAACAACTTTCAGATGCACTAGGCTCTACACAAGAGTTTACCGGTTCTGAGATTAACCTCTTTGCCGATCAGGGTACACAGGCAATGCCGCCCAATTCACAGATTAAAGCATCAGATTTGCACCTTGAGCGTGTAACTATCGATGAGGATGATAACAGCATTCGTGCTGAGTTTAGACCCATTGAGTTTGCTGGTGTCACCTATACACTGGCCCACGTGACCACCATGGAAGACGGCGCTCATTATATGAACACGCATCTTGAGGTGACAGCAAGCGACCCTTCTGCGCGCGCAATTGACTTTATCGACCTTGACCGGTTTGAGCTCCCCACTGATGCCGAAGGAGTCTGGAGTATCCCTGACCTATCTGAGGTTTCTTCTATGTGGATTGGCAAACATGAGCTTATGCTTGGTCAGCCCATCTATGCAAATGGCATGTTCTTTGGTTCTGAGTTCCCTGCAGCCGATTCAGACATTAAGGGTAATGCCATGCAAATGCGCTATTACTCTGGTAAGACTATTGCAAAAATGGCAGAGGATAAGCAAGACGTAGGTGCAGACGGCAGAACCTTCTATACATGGAAAAACGTTGTCGGTGCTGCGCAAGGCATTGATACTTCAGTCGTGCAAACCGACTTCTTCTCTTATATCAACGATATTGCAACACCGTCTAAGTTCCGCATGCAATACAACTCGTGGTACGACAATATGATGGATATTGACGACGCGAGTGTTGCTCGGTCATTCTTGGGAACAGAAAAAGGTCTTGCAGAAAATGGCGTTAAGCCGCTTGACTCCTATGTTGTTGATGATGGTTGGAATAACTATTACAACGAGCTTAACAATGTGGCCCCGTCTTCTTCTGCAGGCACAACGCACAACAAAACAGGTTTCTGGGAGTTTAATGCTAAATTCCCCAATGAGCTTTATACCTCTACATCACTAGCGCATAAACTGCAGAGCTCCTTTGGTATGTGGGTGGGTCCGCAAGGTGGCTACAACTACTTTAGCGGATTTGCTGATTTTCTTGCCTCAAAGGGCACGGCTCACGTAACTAATGCTCAATGGAAGGCAATTGATACGGGTTCGCGTACCTATATCAAGAATTTTGAAAAGCGTTTTATTGATTATCAAAAGCGTTTTGATATTGACTATTGGAAATGGGACGGCTTTGCACTGCGTCCTAGCACTGAGCCCAATAACAACCACATGGTTGGTGGAGATAACAACATGTACTTCACTTCCGATATGTGGGAGGCGTGGACTGACTTAATGGAAAACTTCCGCTCAGCGCGTGCCGCTGAGGGCAAGGATTTGTGGATTAACGCAACGTGTTACATCAATCCTTCGCCGTGGATGCTTCAGTGGGTAAACAGCATTTGGGTTCAGGATTCTGGCGATACTGGTCAGGCGGCCAACGCTGGAGCAGCGCGTCATCAGCAAAAGATTTATTATCGTGACCATGTGTATTACAACCTCTATAAGCGCAATCAAATTCAGTTCCCTCTGAAGAACATCTACAACCACGACCCAATTTATGGTGTATCCGATAACTCTCAGGCAACAACAGATGTGTTCCGCGAGTTCTTGATGGACAACGCCATGCGTGGTACGGCATTCTGGGAGCTGTATTTCTCGCCATCTATTATGGATGAAGAAAAATTTATGGTTACGGCGGACGTGCTTGCATGGGCTGAGCAAAACTTTGATGTATTGCAACATGCCAAGTTGTTTGCTGCCGATAACGCGTTTGCGGGCAATATCACTGATGCAGTTAATGGTGTATATGGCTTTTCGGCATGGACAGCAAACAAGGGTATTGTCTCGTTTGTAAACCCAACAGCTACTGAGCAGACCTATCAATTTAGCTTAAGCGATGCAATGGGTGTTCCTCGTTCGGTGCGCAATTTGGCCGCCACACAGGTATTCCCCTATACCACAGACGCAGCTGGGCAAGCAGTATCCTATGGCGACACCATCTCGGTAACTCTACCGGCGCATTCAAGCAAGATTTTCCAGTACGGCGAGACAGACACCACAAAGCCTGAGATTCAAAGCGTTAAGCAAGTAAGCGATACTGCCGTGCGGGTTCGTTTTAATACGCGCATGAATGATTCTGTAAGCTTCACTGTTGATGGACAAGCGGTTGCGGCTCGTTTGCTTGCCGATTACCGTACCTTTGAGCTGACGGTTGACGCCAACAAGGTAGGCAAGCAACTGAGTGCAACTCATATTAAGACAGCGTGGGGTGTTGCGGGTGATGATGCAACGCTTGAGGTTGCAACAGCCAAAGATATTTCAACCGTGACATCTGCTGCCGATATACAAGGCACTCCGTTCTCTGAGTTTGCTGTAACAGGAACCGAAGCAAAGATGCTTCGTGCTGAGAAGAAGTCGGTAGCCATTGCTGAGAAGGGTATCGTAGGCACAGGTGATTTCTCGGTGCGTGCCGCAATTGCCACAAGCTCTAAGAGCGCCACAATTCTTGAACAGGGCGATGACTGGTCGCTTGCTATTGACGAGAACGGCTATATTGTCTTTACCGTTAAGGGCGAGTCGGTTAGCTCAAAGCATGACGAGACGCGCGTAACTGCATTAGCTACGGGCACTTTTGGTACCGATGAACATGTACCAACCCAGACAGAAACTACAACCCTCGGTGTAGTTGCAGATAACAAGCTTCATACCGTGCAAGCTGTTCGGGAGATGAACGGCATGCTCAAGCTCTACGTTGATGGCGAGCTGGTTAACTCGGCGTATCGCGATGGTACGCGAGCCAATTTGGCGGGTAAGCCTGTAACACTGGGTAGCGAAGGCCTTGCTGGCTATGTTGGCGGCGTTCATGTTTCTAACAGCGCGCGGTACTATGATGATGCAGCTAATCAGGCACATGAGCTGAATATTGGCGTAGCTGAGCGTGCGCTTCCTACAGATGGTTGGACTGCTACTGCAAGTAGCGAGCAAACCTCAACAGCGGGAACCGGTGGTGACGGTGCAGCTGCCGACACCGTTGATGGCAACGATGCTACCTATTGGCATTCGGCATATTCTGGCCCACACGCCCAAACCAGCGGAGTTCATTGGCTCAAGCTAGACTTTGGCAAAGAAACAAGCTTTGATAATCTGGTCTATACCGCTCGTTCCGGCTTAGGAAACGGAACGTGGCAAACGGTTAAGATTGTTGGCATTGCTGCAGACGGCTCCGAGACCGTGATTAAGGACACGGCAGATGTGACATTAGAAGGACGAGAGGCACGCTTTGCATTTGACAGCACGCAAAACTTCCGCGCGGTTCGGTTTGAGGTAACCGGTAAGGGCGGACACGCATCAGGTGCTGAGATTGCTGCAACACGAAACGTTGCTCCCACTCATCCTTTGGAGTCGGTAGCTGAGCTTATGACTTCTACTCGCGAGCTTGCCGTTGGTGTTGAAGCGTCAGCGTACACTTCTGATTCGTATGAAACATTTGCCAATGTGGTGCATGCAATTGAAGCGCTCAATCCCTTTAATCCTGCTCATGAGGCAGAAGTAGCTGGTTTAAGGGCGCAGCTAACGCGTGCACACGCCTCACTTGTTGCCGCGCCAAAGCCTGTTGTTAAGCACACGGTTTCGTTTATTGCAGATAACGTAGTTGTTGTAACGCAAGAAATTGCTGATGGTGAGCAGGCAACTCCGGTGGATGCTCCAGCTAAAGACGGATGGACCTTCCAGTATTGGGGACGTGCGGTAGAGAGCACGCCTGCGTTGCGGAGCATGCGCAGAGCTGACACCACAACCCCCGTTGCTGATGCGTTTGTTCGCTATGACTTTGCAACACCAGTACATGGCAATCTCAGACTGACGGCTGTTTATACTGAGAATGAGCAGCCCCAGCCGCTGCAGCCTGGTGAGGCTGGCAATACCGGCACCGGTGAGAGTGCGGGCGAGAATGAGACTCCGCCAACGACCGGCGGCAGCACTGGAGCCGGCGAAGGCACGAACGAGAACGAGAATAATCCTACAGCGCCTGGCGGCAACACTGGTACCGGCGAGGGTGCGGGTGCTCAGCCTGACCCCCATACAGGTAACGCAGATAATGGCTCAGGTAGCACCGATGCGCCGAGCGCTGGTGATAACACAGGCACGGGTTCTAGCGCTGGCACCGAGAATAATTCTGGTGGTGTGGCTGATGCTGGTAACACCGGCAATACCGGCAACACAGGTGATACTGGAAATTCCAGCAACGCTGGTAACACTGGCAACATCGGAAACGCTGGTAATGCTGGTACCGCTGGTAATACTGGAAACATAGGCTCTACCGGTAACACCGAACATATCAGCTCTAACCCAGGAACCGAGAACGGTTCTGGTGGCGCAGCTCATACAGAAAACGCCGGCGGCGTTACTACAACCAAGCCAGCGGAGAGCAAACCTGGTGCCGAGCATACTAACCCGAGTAAATCTCAGGATGAGCAGCCTTCTAAGAAGCAAAATCAGAAGGATAACAACAATAAGCAGCATAAAGATGACAAGAAGGGCAGCAAGAAGCAGCTTCCGGGCACGGGTGATGCTACGCTCGCGCTGATTGGTGCAAGCCTTGCTGGTGCTATTGCAATTCTTTCGGTTGCTGTGGCACTGAGACGAGGAGTAGCTCGCCACTAATATGTACATGAAGCAGGTGGTTTGATGAACAGGGTGTAGTTGTGAGACTGCACCCTGTTTTGTTAGATGTGCACTAAGGGCTGTATTGCCGCGAGTACACGCCTAGATGTTGGAAATGACACAACTAAGACTTAGGTGACGAACTAATACTCTCAAGCGACTAAGATTGGTTGTTTATATTACATACCAGATAATTTGAATACCTAGAAAAATGACCATACACGGCACCGTACATACCGTTTACCGAATCAAGATATTTTTGGATACCATCTTTCTGTAGAGTTTGATAATTGAATATCTAGCTATCGGAGCGATGGAACGATTAAAGGGGTGTCGTATGCATACAACACGAAACGCACGAATGCGCCAAGCAGCTACAAAAATGCTGCTTTGTGTCATGTTTTGTGTAGCAAGTCTTTGCGTAAGTGCGCAGCTTGTTCATGCAGAAGAGGTCAATCTGGCATTTAACAAACATGCCGAAGCAAGCAGTCGGGAGGCTGCAAATTTGGGACCTGCTAATGCGTTTGACGGCAATAAGACTGCAAAAAGCTCTCGCTGGGCAAGTGTTGCCGATGCAACCAGCAGCCAAGATGGCGGCCCTCACTGGCTCTATGTTGACCTGGGTCGCGAGGAAACTGTCACAAAAGTGCGTCTTACGTGGGAGATGCGCAAGGCAAAGGGCTACAAGATTCAGGTTGCCACCGGTGATGCAGCGCCCGCAGCAGATAGCAACAATTGGACAACGGTCTACGAGACAAACGACCATCCCGCTAACAAAAATGATGAGATTGCATTAACAACGCCAAGCCGGGCGCGTTTTGTTCGCCTGTATATTGAGCATAATACTCGTGCCGACCCTGACGGCGGTGTTGCTTGGGGTAATGTTTCGCTTTATGAGATGGAAGTTTTGGGCGAGGTAACCGAAGCCCAAGACCCCACTCAGAATATTGCGCGCGGCGCCATTGCCGCTGCCGATAGTAGTGAGGCTAGTTCATTACCTGCCAGCAACGCTATTGACGGTAGTGATACCACGCGTTGGGCTAGTAGAGTGGACGCAACTTCAAGCCGAGATGGTGGCCCACACTACCTCTATGTTGATTTTGGTTCAACCAAGCAGGTAAAGTCACTTCGTGTGTTGTGGGAAATGCGCAAGGCAAAGGGCTACAAGATTCAGGTTGCCACAGGAGAAACAGCACCTGGCCCTACTAGTGACGCATGGCAGACGGTTTATAGCAACGCGGACCGTCCGGCAAGCATAAACGACACCATTGAGCTTTCTGAAGTTCATCGCGCACGTTTTGTACGTGTTTTGATTGAGCATAATACCTATGCAGACCCCGATGGCGGTACAGCCTGGGGCAACATCTCTTTGCGTGAGCTTGAAATTTATGGTGGCAAGCCCCCTCAATCGGTTCAAAGCTTAGCCGATGAGATTTCGGTTACTCAGCCAGCAAAAGGCGATACGCAACTTACGGCTCATATGCCGCAATCAGAAGCTTTTGATGTTCGGTATAACGGTACAGACTATGAGCAGGTTATTGGTGCAGACCTGAGTATCTATCAGCCGCTTGTTGATACTACGGTTAAGGTTTCGTTTAAGGTAACTGAAAAGGCAAATCCGTCCAACTATGCTTTCCGTGAGTTTACGGTTACGGTGCCTGGCAAATATACGACAGCTCCCGAAGACAATGCCGCTCCAACCATTGTGCCTGAGTTGCGCGAGTGGAAGGGTGGCAGCGGAAGCTTTACGCCTACAGCTTCTACACGCGTTTTGTATGCTGACGCGGCATTTAAGATGGCTGCTGAGGAGTTTGCGGCAGACTATGCCGAGATGTTTGGCTCAAAGCTAGTAGTAGCTGAGGGCGATACCCCGCAGGCCGGTGATATTGTGTTCGTACGCGCTGGTGCTGACATGCCTGGTCTTGGAAATGAGGGTTACTACCTTGCTATCGGGGAGAGCGTTACGGTAAAGGCTGCTGAGCCAACCGGTGCATATTGGTCAACTCGTACACTTTTGCAGGCGCTTAAAACCTCTGATAACCAGAGCATTCCTCAGGGATTTGCTCGCGATTACCCGTTGTATAAAGTTCGTGGCTTTATGCTGGATGTGGGTCGTAAATCCTTCTCGCTCGATTTCTTAAAGCAAATGGTTAAAGAGCTTGCTTGGTATAAGCTCAATGACTTCCATATTCACCTCAACGACAACTATATTCAGGTTGAGGAATACACTAATGACACCGTTGATGAGGCTTATTCGGGCTTCCGCATGGAGTCTGATATAAAGGCGGGCGGTAACGGCGGTCTTAATAAGGCAGACCTTACCAGCAAAGATATGTGGTATAGCAAGGAAGACTTCCGGAATTTCATTAAGGAATCACGCGCGTTTGGCGTAAACATTATTCCTGAGTTTGACATGCCGGCGCACTCGCTTGCTTTTACCAAGGTTCGTCCTGATTTGCGCACCCCTACCAATCTCACACGCCGTGGTAACGACCACCTTAACCTAGCAACAAAATATAACGAGTCGCTTGCCTTTGCGCTCTCAGTGTGGAATGAATACATGACCGGCGATAATCCGGTGTTTGATACGGATACCACGCTGCATATTGGCGCTGACGAGTTTGAAGCCGATGGTGATGCATATCGTCGCTTTGTAAACGACCTCTTTACCAGAATTGAGGCAACTGGTCATACTGCGCGTGTCTGGGGTTCATTATCTCATATTCGCGGTAGGCAAAATGTTCAGGTAAGCGGCTTTGATGCACGGGGCAAGCGCCGCGAGATGAATCTCTGGAATAATGGCTGGGCCAACATGAAAGAGATGTATAACCTTGGCTTTGGCTTAATCAACACTAACGACGGCCGTTATTATGTGGTGCCTAACGCTGGTTATTACTATGACTACCTCAACAACAATACGGTATACAACGAGGCTATTAACTCTCTTGGCGGTGTCACCATTCCTGCGGGCGACGAGCAGATGCTTGGCGGAACCTTTGCAGTGTGGAATGACATGACCGGCAAGAAAGAAAACGGCATGTCAGAATACGATATTTGGGACCGTATCCATCGCTCAGCTGGTCATTTTGGAGCAGCTGTATGGGGTAAGGGTGCAAAGTCTGTAAATAACATTACAACCGCTGTTGCAGCACTTGGCGAGGCTCCCGGAACCAATTTTGGTTATCGCACTCCTGCTAATGAAGCTGGCATGATTGCGCAATTTAACATGGATAGCCTTAATGACGCTACAGGTAAGACAAGTGCGCTGGAGCCATCAGGCGACGCTGCCATCAAAGAGGTTGACGGCAAGCAGGCGCTTGACCTTACTCAGGCGGGTAGCTCGGTTAATACCGGCCTGACCACCGTTGGTCTGGGTAATAGTCTGCGCGTTAAAGTGAAGCGCATGAGCGATTCAACCGTTGAGCAGGTTTTGTTTGAGAGTCCCTACGGTGCCATTATGGCAGTGCAAAAAGAGACTGGTTGCGTTGGCATATCGCGCGAGGGACGCGATTACTCCTTCAATTACACGCTGCCGGTAGGCGAATGGGTTGAACTTGAATTTAAGAACCAAAAGGAAACCACGACCCTTTATGTAAATGGTCAAGAAGTTAGTACCATTGGTAAGGCTGGACGCGGTCAGCTGAAAGCTACCAATATGTTCCCACTGGCACGCATTGGTTCTGCTGAGCATGGTTTTGTTGGCTATGTTGATGATGTTCGTGTAGCCACCAATGCCGACTATGCCACAACCACACCACTTGATAAAACTATTGTTAAGGCTGCATCTATTGCCAAGCTAACCAAAGACGCTGAATTGAAAACAGTGCTTGATGATGCACGTGCACTTATGCACACAACCAACCCAAGCGCTGAAGATATGAACGCTATGGTTGAGCGCTTAAATGAACGAGTTGCAAAGCTGAGCTTTAAGAAGGCAGACTACAGCGAAGTCGATGCACTGCTTGCAGCAATCCCAGCTGATTTGTCGGTATTTTCAGAGGAGTCGGTGGCAGCTTTAACAGCAGCTCGTGCAGGCGTTTCTCGTGATTTGCCGCAAAATATGCAGGACTTTGTAAACCAGTATGCAACCAATGTTAAAGATGCGATGAGAGAGCTAAAGAAGCGTTCTGTAATGGGTCCTGAGGTTCAAGGCATGACCGTTACTGCTTCGAGTGAAGAAACATCGTCAGAGACGGCTCCCGCGCGTTATGCAGTTGACGGAAATGAGTCTACATTCTGGCATTCAAAGTACAGTGCACCAGCTGACCATGCCCCCTTCTGGCTTACTTTGGCATTGCCATCGGCTCAGCCGGTACATGGCTTTACCTATGTGCCTCGTCAGGGCAGCTCTAATGGACGTATGCAGCAATACACGCTTGAGGTAAGTACTGATGGAGGGTCGAGCTTTAAGAAGGTTGCCGAGGGAACCGTTGCCGATCCAAGCCAGACTACCACGATGACCTTTGAGAAGGTTCCGGGTGTTACGCACGTCAGGCTCAATATCTTGAAGGCTCAGCCAAGCAGTAGCTTTGCCACCGCTGCAGAGCTTAAGGTTCATGCGGTAGATGAGAGTATCAATAAAACCGAGCTGAACGCCTTGATTACACAAGTAGGCACTCTCTCTGCTGATAACTATAAGGATGCGAGCTGGGAGAAGCTGCAAACTGCTTTAACCGCTGCAAGGGAAGCAAGTGCAAATGATGCAATTACTTTTGAGGCTTTAACTGGTGCCACCGATGCTCTGAGAGAGTCTTTGCTTTACTTGGTGGCTGAGAGGCCAGAGATACCTCAACCTGTTATGCATCGCGTAGTCTTTAAGGTTGATGGCGTAGCATATGGTGACCCCGTTGAGGTTGAAGATGGTGGTACGGTTTCGGCACCTGCTACTAACCCAACAAAAGAAAATCATGTGTTTAAGTACTGGGCTGTTGAGCAAGCACCTGAAGCGAACGCAGTTCGCGCGGTCCTGGCGTTCTTTAGAAGCGCTGCAGCTGACCCTGAGCCATACGACTTTAACACCCCGGTAACCGGACCATTAACGCTTTTTGCGGTGTTTAAGCCAGTGGAAAATACCAACTCCGGCAGTGGTTCGGGAGACAACAATAATACCGGCAGTAATCCGGGTGACAACAATAACACCGGCTCAGAGAACAACTCCAATACTGGTGAGAATGCTTCGGGCAACACTTCTAATCCCGGCGCCAACACAGATAACGGCTCTCATCAGGGAGGAGAACCAAACACTGATAACCCTGCTATTGGAACCAATCCAGCAGGTCACGAGCCTCAGCCAAACCCACAGGGTAATAAACCAGAGGCAAACGGCGGTGCGGATAAAACCCCTGAGAAGCCAAACAAGAAAAAGCATAAGAGCCATAAGAAGGGGCTTCCAACCACAGGTGATGTTGTTGGACTGGCAACACTTATTGGTGCAGTAGGAACAGGTGCGGTGCTTATTGGTGGCGGTGCAAAACGTAGGTGGCACTAGGTTTTTGATGCGCTAATCGCGTGATGTATTAACTGCAACAGTAAAAGGGCTGTGACCTGTGTCGCAGCCCTTTTTGTTGGCTTTGATTGCGATGTGAGCGCGTCAAACAGTTAGCTTTGCCTACAAAAATCAATGGATAACTGGTATGAACAAGCAGAGCAGACAGGGCAAAACCTATATGAAGATGATTCTTCAATATCAGAGTCTTTACGTCTATTCTCATTTGGGTATAATGGCACCAACGGCAGCCCACGTTGTGGGAGGCTGGGCAGTGCCGTTTTTTTTGAGATAGCCGCCGCGCTAACGGCGGTTTTTCTTTACCTCACAACGGGACTGACCCCGCACTTTGGTATGAAGTCTAATTAAAGCTGCTGCTAGTCCAACTAACGCTGTAGCTAGCTTGAGCAATTCAATCAATAACTCCATGAGCATCACCTCCCTTCTTAAGGGAAGCACTGCCCAGCACGTGGTTACCTACTTAAAGGTTGCTGCGTTGATACCAAAAGGATTGTAACATCTAAACTATCTTACAGTGCTTAGTCTGTAGTTACTGGTATTTCGTTGTACAACGAATGTAACGAATTAGGCGCGTGACTTTCTATGCCTAAACGAAAAGCCCCCGCACTAAGGCGGGGGCTATGGTTTATGGTCTCGTGACTTAGGCGCCGATGAAAACACATCAGGAATAATTCAGAGAGAAAGCTACTACGCTATCATCAACGGCTATAAAGACCCATTCCTCGATACTCAGCCAATGAGCGTTATAGTCGATGATAAGTATTAGTAGATATAGGAATAATCTTTAGAGCGCCCTCTGAAAACCTAATTGATGCTTCTCATATCTGATGCAAACCATATCTAAGTAGCTCTATTTCCGCATAGGGGGTAAAAATGGCTCAACGTAGTACATATGGCTGTATTGAGGCTGCAGGACGTGGAAAGTACCGCATCAGGTGGTGGGTGACCTATACGGCGGAAAAGGTTACAGAAGGCTTTCTAAGACCATACACGGAACGAGAAAAGAGGCTCGCTACTTTCTATCTAAAATGGAAATAGCACACTATAACGACACTCCTACACTAGCCGCTTATCGACAAAACGCTACCGCTTATAAATTTAAACAAAATCCTTAGTTAAAAAGAGTATATTAGGGGTGTGGTAAATTACTAGAAAGAGTCATGTTCTAGCTTATAGGGGGAGGTTGATTTATTCAATGGAGCCATCTAACAGGGATAACCTAATCACATACATCATGGGAATTATGGTATGCGGATATATTATTCTGGATTTATTGGGTGCGTTTAGCCCCTTTGGAAGCGGCCTTGCAGGACACGTTGTTGATATAGTCATTCCCCTCATGCTCTTACTGTCGGGATATTGGAGCAAATCAAAGCCTGTTATAGTTGCCTCGCTTGCACTGCTTGTTCTTGAAATTTACTTCATGCTGACATAATTATTCTATCTCTCGATGCCGTTTAACAACAAAACCCTAGGCGTAACAGCGTCTGGGGTTTTCTTATAACGGGGGGTATTTCGCTGTAAGGCATGCTCTTAGACCTTACAAAACAGCATGCATTGCATAGCTTTTATGCCATTGGTTATTTCAGATTTATACGTTTATAAGCATGTTTTATGCAAAAATTCAAGAGCTAAATTCTTATAATCGGTAAACGGTATGCTATAGCTAACTTTTTTATTCAAAATAACCAAGTTTTGATACATCTTCACTGGTACAAGCGTTATGCATACTCTCAAGACCATGGCTCTTGCCCAACCTTTCCCCGAATAATTTTGGAAACAATCGACAAATCAGGTACCTTGAGTTAACAGGTTCTAACTTAATGGAAAGGGTTAACTATGCATCGATGCCTACGTCGAATGCTCGGAGTACTGCTGCTTATATGTACTATAGGCGCACTTGGTGCTCCTCGAGTTGTACTGGCGCAAAGCGCAACCGCAAGGTGGCAGGAGAGCAAGCAAGAGAAGCCACAAAAAGCTCAGCAAGAAAAATCGGCAGCTTTACCTGCAGTTATTGCAAAAGCAAAAGATGATGAGCGCTTCTCGGTTATGGTGGTGATGACCGAACAGCTGGACGCCCCCGAAAGCTCACCGCTTGCGTCTCATACGCCTGAGCAACGACTACAGCATGTAGAAGCTCTCATGGAGCTTGCAAAACGCTCTCAAAAGCCGGTGTTGAAATACCTTCAAACAGCAGAACAAGCTGGTAGCGCACGCAATATTACATCTTTTTATATTGTAAATAGCATTGCGGTAGAGGCAAGCAAGTCGGTGCTTGAGCAGCTTATTAAGCAGCCGGGCGTGAGCCATCTGGTGCTTAACGAAACCATGCAAGCCGAGCCTATTGATGAAGAGCCGGCAGATGCAACTAATCGCTCAGCCAACGAGAGCGATGCATCACCAGCTGAGTTGCCATGGAATCTCACGTCAATTGGCATAACCCATGAGCTTATGAAAACCTACACCGGCGATGGCGTAGTTGTGGGCATTATTGATTCTGGTGTTGATGGAGAGCATCCGGCTCTATCTGATGCGTGGCGTGGTGCTGGTCAGACAGATTGGCAAACAAGCTGGTATGACCCGGTAGGAAATTCATCAAAACCGGTTGATTCAACAGGACACGGCACCCATGTGGCAGGCACCATTTTGGGCAAGCGAAAAGAAATGGTACTTGGTATTGCTCCAAAAGCAAAGTGGATTGCCGCTCGTGTCTTTGATGAAGAAGGCGAGACAAGCAACGATAGACTCCTCGCTGCGGCACAGTGGATGCTTGCTCCGCTCGATAAAGAGGGGCATCCTCACCCCGAGTTGGCACCACGTATAGTTAACAACTCATGGGGTGGCGCATCGGATAGTGAGTTTATTCGTCCGGTGCTTAAGCAGTGGCGCGCAGCGGGAATTTTGCCGGTGTTTTCTGCGGGAAACATGTCGGCTGCAAACCCAGCTGGAGCAGGCTCAATTGGAACCCCGGCCTCATTCCCCGAGAGTTTTGCTGTGGGCGCGCTTCGTTCAGATGACCACTTGGCAAAGTTTTCACTGCGCGGTCCATCAAAGTTTGCTGCCGGCGTAAAGCCTGATATTTCGGCACCAGGCGTAAACATTTTGTCATCAATTCCTAATGGCGGTTTTGCAATTCGCACCGGAACGTCAATGGCAAGTCCGCATGTTGCGGGCGTAGCTGCTCTTGCGCTGTCTGCCAATCCAGACCTAAGTGTTGAGCAGCTTGAGGGAGTATTAACGCGCTCTGCAACGCCGCTTGTTGATGAGCACTACGTTTCTGTGCCTAATTTTGGCTACGGAGCGGGTAAGGTTAATGCTGGTCTTGCCGTTGAGCTGGCGCGCCAACAAAAAGACGCAAGTGTGGCGCTCGGTTTTGTAACAGGTACAACCTATGTGCGTGGCACCGATGCAGCGGCGCCGACCGTTTCTCATAATCCAATTAAAGTAATGTATACGGCAAGTGCAACAGAGCTGCGTGCGGAGGTGTCTGATGATACCGGTGTTGCGTCGGTAGTCCTTGAGCTTGCGCCAGCAGATAGCGAGAGCTGGCAGTCTAAGTCTATGGACCTTGATGAGGGAACTCGTTTAAGTGGTACCTATATCGCAAGCATTCTACCAGCAGACTTAACTCAGTCTCATATGCGCTATCGCTTGCGCGTGCGCGACGTATCGGGCAAAGAAACTCTCACAGAGCCTTTTGCTATTGAGGCAAAGCCAGGCGTTGGCATTGGCTGGACTGAGGATTTTGAGACCTCGGCTGACGGCTTTGAAATGGGAGGTAATACGCCTTTGTGGAAGTGGGGCGCTCCAGTGTCGCCGCTCAAGGCTCCACATTCTGGGACTCAGCTGGTAGCGGTTGGTCTTGACGGCAAGGGCTATAAGGGTTTGCAGGATGCCATAATGGTGACGCCTCCCATCGATTTGACGCAGGAAACGCGTGCTGCACAACTATCGTTTTGGCATTGGCATGAACTCGACAATTATCAAAGCGCCCTCTTTGATCAGGGAGAGGTTTGGATTGGTGAGATTAGCAACGAACACAGCGATGATATAACTTGGGAAAAAGCTCCCCAACGTATGTTTAAGAACACGCAAGGGGAGTGGAAGCAAGAGCTTATTGACCTGAGTGCGTATCGTGGGAAAAAGATTCGCGTGATGTTTGGCCTGCGTGCAGCTGCGTGGTCACCTATGGCAACATCGGGCTGGTTTATCGATGACCTCGCTATACAAGAGGCTCCTGCTGAGCGTCCCGAGGCTCCATCAAAGTATTTGGATTTGCGTGCCGACCCCAATGGGCGTACCATTCTTGAGTTTTCACCGGTGGATAACGAGTCTATTAGTGCATATGCGCTGTATCGTGCGCACAATAACGGTGCCTTTGAGCGGGTATTGACCTTGCCGCGGGCAAAGGCAGGAAAGTATACGGTAGCGCTCACCGATTACCCCTTGCCACAGCTTGGGACCTATACCTACTATGCGACGGCGCTGGTGGGCGACGTTGAGAGCCTTCCATCTGAGATACGTTCTCGAACCTTTACCGCAGGCTCAGTGCTTACGTCGTATAACTTTGAGGGCAGCGACCAAGGTTGGACCTCTGCTCCCGACGCTAAGGGCAACGTTTTTGAGCGGGGTAAGGTAACGCTGAGCGACGATGTTATTCGTGGTCAGGCGCCATCGAGCCAGCAGGCAAAGGGCAAGAATGCCGACAGCCCAACGGTGTTCGGTACGGTTCTAAACGACTATCGCGCTCGTAAAGCAACGTATACTCTCACATCACCGGTGGTTAATCTTGCAGGTAAGACAAATATTCGCATGGTCTATCAGGCTTGGTTTAATACAAAGGGACGCAAAGGTTTTGATGAGTGGGACACCTACGACAACGATACGGGACATATTGATGTCAGCACTGACGGTGGTGCTACGTGGCATACACTTTTTGAGCTAAACGAAGCAAGCATTGATAACGCAAAAGCGCGTGTTGCAAATGCTTGGTATTTGGACGGCGTTGATATTCCGGCAGAATATTGCACGGCAAACACCCAGGTACGCTTTGTGCTCGAAACGGGCACGGATAATCGCGATGCAAATTGTGGCGGCTGGTATATTGATGACGTTGCCTTTATTGACCAAGCCGATGCTGAGGAGATTCACCCGGTGGTGCCCTCTGCGGCAAGCCTTGGTCTAGCCGAGAGCGCGGCAGATGCCGGTGCTGCTACACAAACGCTACCAGATGCATATAGAGCTGCTCAGCCCACACGCCTTGCATCTCAGGCAGGCGAGATGGCAGCGCAAGATAGCTGGATTCCTATTTCTGCTCGCGTGAGTGCTCCTGAGCGTAATAGCGCGGTGCAGTCAACGCCGGGAAGCGGCGAGTATCGCATGATGCTGACCGCGGGCGAGCATCGCCTGAGTGCATCTGCCCCGGGATATATCACCAGAACTGACACGGTGAGTGTTCGTGCGGGCGAAGAGGTACACCATGATATGTATCTTGAAAAAGCAGATGAACGAGCAGTAGATGTGTCAACTGTTGATAGCGCTGGTGCGCCGGTTGAGGCGCAGTTGAGCGTGTATAAGAAGGGCACACCTGAGCCTTTGCAGCGTGCAACAGGTTCTCAGGTGAAGTTTGAGGCCTTGCTACCTGGGTCATATATTGTTCGAGCTGATGCTGCAGGCTTTATTGCTGCTGAGCAAGCGTTTGAAGTTCCTGATAGTGGCGCGGTTGATGCGCTAACTATAAAGCTCAAAGCATCACGGGAGCTCAAGCCGGCAACTGAGTTTGCACACGATAGCGGTACGGGCGACACCACTCTGCTCGACGCGCCCGTGGGTATGACTGCTGCGGTGAAGTTTAGTGCAGAGCCAGGCACGCAGCTTGAAGCAGTGCGCTATCTTTTCCACGCGAAGGATAATGCCTCAGCGGAGGGAGCGCGCTTCAAGTATGCAATTTGGTCGGCTGATGGTGCTGATGGCTTGCCGGGTAAATTGTTAGCGGGACCTTTCGATGCAACCGTAAAGCTGCTGCCGGGAAGTGCATGGGCTGAGGCTCGTTTACCCGTGCCGGTGCAGGTTGAGGGCTCATATTATGTAACGTATACGCAGGTGGAAGAGCCAGATTCGGGCGCTTTGTACTTGGCGGTTGATTCAAAGGTTGATGGTACGGGAGCGAGTTTCAAATACATCAATGGCGCATGGAATGACCCAAGTGAGCTGGGTTCGTTCATGATTCGTGCGCTCGCGTCGGTGGTTGAGGAAGTGCCAGCCCCTGAGCCTTCGCCTGACCCTCAGCCGCAGCCAAACCCGCAGCCTGACCCAAATCCAACTCCTGACCCAGTACCTGACCCCACGCCGGGACCCATACCTGACCCCACACCACAACCGGGTCCAGAGCCAACTCCCAATCCAAACCCGCAGCCAAGCCCCAACCCTAATCCGGCTCCTAACCCCACTCCAAGCCCTATGCCAACTCCTGCTCCAGAAGCTGGTGCTCAGACAGATACTGAAAAGAAACCATCATCTGGTGCAGATGCAAAGGCGGACGCTGCTGCAGGCGCGGGTCAGCAAGGTGTATCTGCTGGAGCTAAAGCCACTCATACAGACCGCTTGGGAGGAGGGCTGCCTCGGACAGGAGATATACAGCTGCTTATTGTTGCGCTGAGCGCATGCTTGGGCACAGCTAGTATTGGCGCTGCTGCTTTGCATAAGCGGAGCAAAGGTCTATAGCGAACCAATAGTGTTATAGAAAGCCAAGGTTTAAGCCTGCAGCATATATGCAGGTCAATGTACAACGCGAGAGTATGACGGGTGCCGCAGAGTGTGGCACCCGTTTTAGAATTGAGGGCAGTACACGCCTCGGTTTTTCAAGCTACATTTATCCGCTTGCTCTTTTTACCCTGCTGCATTCCCCCCCGCTAATCGCGCTCTAGGCAAATCTCCGATTCATCCAGCAATCGACCAGAATAATTTATGCGCCGCGTTACTGCTACAAAGTCAGCTCCCTCAACAAAGAGTTCTGCTGCCTGTTCATAATCAAGAAGTGCACGGTCAAAAAGCTCAGGGAAACTCTCAGAGCTTTCTTCATGCGTAAAAGGGTGCTCCCACGGTATGTGATTGAGATTTGCGGTGCGCGCGGGTGGCTCACTAGTTACCCGATGTGCCAGCGCTCCAAGCATAGAATAACGATGTGCGAACCCTTCTAGCTGCTGGATTGCAAAACTCTTGTTACTCTGTGCTGGCTCAATGAGACGATATATATATTGCATATCACGCACGGCATCACCAAAGGAGCGCGGGCTAATCTCTAGGTCATATACCTCACGCGCCATATGCGCAATTAGCGCTCCTGCTACCTTATTGATGCGCTCAGTTGTAACCAGCTCATCAACCGGTGGATAATCAGCAGTGGTAGCCCCCGAGCGCTTGAGCTGAACCATGTATACATCGAGGTCAGATTCAATGACTGCATGAACCTGACTGCCAGCATGTTCTAAATCCTCATCAACCGCTTGGATTCCCCACTGCATTGCATACACATAGGGGTGGGCGTTGCGGTCTAGTACATAGTGGGAAAGCAGCCCCAATACAAACGCGCGCCCAAGCGCGGCATCGCGGGGCGGCAGATGCGTAATTGCCCGGTGCAGACTTTCAAACTGCTTTGTTATATATGAGCTGTGCATTTCATGCGCAAGGCGTTGCGTAAGCGGGAGTTGTAGCGTGAGCACATGAAAAAAGAACGGGTCAGGACCTTGGTTTGCAAGTAAAAACGCAAGCCGCTCTTCTTCACTTGCAATCAGGCCGCCTGGCAGGCGTTCAATACTTTCTTCACCAAATAAATGGTGGGTCATGAGTGCTGGCATATGCTCACTGCCTTTCGTTGGAATGTGATGCCATTATTCCCCACTCGGCGTGCTCAAAACCTGCGATATTCTTGCAGAAGGTCTTCATATGTTGCATTTACGCGCGAGCAAGGAGAGGTTTTACTACGTTCAAACCTATCACAAGCGTGCGCGAGCCTCAGTAAAAACCGCAGGTAAACCAAGCCTATAGAAGCTCTCAGCAAGAGTTGAGCGACAAAATCATTACATTGAAAGAAAACATACACCTGTTCCAGCTCTTCATGTCGTAGACTATGCCCTAGGTTCGGCCAAGGAGGCTCTGTGAAATTTAGTGCGCTTGAACGCAACTGGGTTATGTATGATGTTGGCAATTCGGCGTTAGTGCTGCTCAACACCTCGGTAGTCCCCATTTACTTTAGTGCCATCAATACCGGAGCGTCGTCGGCTGACCTTGTAAGTGCTTGGGCCAATGCGCAAACCATCGCCTCGCTTGCGGTGGCGCTGCTCATGCCCATTTTGGGGTCGCTGGCAGATTATGCGGGAAACAAAATCAAGTTTTTCTTGGGCTTTTTCTTAACCGGCTTGGTGCTTTGTTTTGCGCAGGCTTTGCCGCTGTCTGCTTTTGCGTTTTTAATAATCTATGTGCTTTGCACCGTGGGGCTCAACTCGTCTATGACCTTCTACGATGCAATGTTGTGTGACATTACCACTGATGAGCGTATGGACGCAGTATCAAGCGCGGGCTTTGCTTGGGGTTATGTAGGTTCAACGATTCCTTTTATTGCGTGCTTGGGTCTTATCTTTGGCGGTCCAGGGTTACTTGGGCTCGATAAGCTGCTTTGTACGCGTTTGAGCTTTGTAATTACCGGCGCATGGTGGCTTGTTTTTACCATTCCGCTGCTTAAAACCTACCGTCAGGTACATGGCAAGGAGCGCACGGTTAAAGAGAAGTTTCTCGTTAACATGAAAAGTACCTTCCAAGGCATTGGCAACACAATGAGCGCCATTGCAAAAAATAAGGTGCTGCTGCTCTATATGGTGGCATTTTTCTTCTATATCGATGGCGTGCATACGGTTATCTCGATGGCAACCAGCTATGGCGCATCGCTGGGCATTGACAGCACGCAGCTGATTTTGGCGCTTTTGGTTACGCAGTTTGTGGCCTTCCCTTCAGCCATTATTTACGGTCGTCTAGCGGGCAAATTGGGGACACTCACCATGATTATGGTTGCGGTGTTGGCATACGTGGGCATTGTATTATTTGCAGCTTTTTTCTTAACAGACGCAGTGGAGTTTTGGATTTTAGCTTTTTTGGTTGGTCTTTTTCAGGGCGGTATCCAGGCGCTTTCGCGGAGTTATTTTGGCAAGCTAATACCCAAGCATCAAGCAAACGAATATTACGGCTTCTTTGACATTTTTGGTCGCTATGCCTCAGTCATGGGAACTCTGCTAGTATCGGTGGTGACGTCGCTCACGCAAGATCCTTCTTTAGGAGTGCTTTCCATCGGGATTTTGCTGCTTGTGGGCTTCGTTATACTCATCAAGCTTGCAGGCTTACAAAAGCAAGCAGAGCTCTCATCAGCATCTTGATGGCCACAAGATGGCTTGATAGCAGCAAGGTGTTTTTGTAGTTGCCTGAGCGTCGATGGGTGTGTATCAGTAAAGCCCTCGATGAAAAGAAGGTTCTTATGAAAGCATCATATCTTGCCCGTGTCGGTATTATTGCCGCCGCCTACGCTGCTGCCTCTCTGGCATCTCTGCTCTTTTTAGGCAGCTTGGCGTGGGGTCCCATACAGTTTAGGGTGTCAGAAGCACTGTGCGTGCTGGCGCTTATCACGCCTGCCGCAATACCAGGGCTTACACTTGGCTGCGTTATAGCAAATGTTATTAACATGGTTATCACCGGTTCGGGTGCGCTTGGTCTGCTTGACGTTGTGTTTGGGTCGCTTGCAACCTGTATTGGTGCGCTTATCTCGTGGAAGTTGCGCGAAAAACCCCTGCTTGCGCTTGCAGGACCAGTACTTACCAACGCGTTGATTGTTCCGGCATATCTTCCTATTTTGCTTATGGGCATTGGGTATTACACCATTCCGTTTACTAGCATACAGCTTGATGGCGCATGGTTTGCAATGTATGTCTTTGGTCTCATTGCAACAGGAGCAGGAGAAGCGGTTATCATGTATGTATTGGGTCGTCCCTTGTTTTATGTGCTTGACCGTTCACCGTTTGGCGCTCATGCTGTAGAGGTGTCAAGCTAAGCGGTAGTGCCAAATGAGCAGCTAGACCTGTAGCTCCCGGCACGGTGTGCGCATATCCTTCGCGAGAGGGGAGGTACTACGTGAGACCTGTCTTGGTAGTTCCAAGTTATTGGACGGGAGCTGGCTTAGCTGCTCAGGGGCAGTTTAGCTATGACCATGCGACCGCTCTTAACGACTCTTCCCCCGAGCTTGAACGCTGTCTTAATTCGCTTGAGCGAGCGCATATCACCGAGCGTATTTTGCTGCTGGTAGTTTGTCCTCTTACGGCAACTGCTGAGGTAGCTGCGCGTGTGCGCTCAATTGTACAAGCACATGCCGCGCTCAATATTGTGATAATAACAAACGATGAAGCGCGTCCCATCATGGAGCGCGTGTCTCAGCTTGCGCCGCGGGCAATTGGCGAGGGTATATCGCTGCGTGGCTATGGAGCCATTCGCAATATGGGACTCGCTGCTGCAAGTATTTTGGGCCATGATGCCGTTTTGTTTATAGATGACGACGAGCTCATTACGGATGCCGACTTTGTCGAGCGCGGGTTATATGGTCTTAACCAAGAAACGCGCCAGCGTCGCCCCATCATTGCAAAGACCGGCTACTTCTATAACAGTGCGGGTTCTCCCTTGGCAGATACCACCAAGGCGGGACCTTGTTATCGTTGGTGGACCAAGCGTATTGAGTTTAATCGCTGGATGCGTGCAGCGCTTGCCGGAACACGTATTTCGAGGTCAAACCATGTGTGTGGCGGCTGCATGGCGCTTTCGGCGCGCGCCTATATGCGCGTGGCGTTTGACCCCTACATTACCCGTGGCGAGGACCTCGACTACCTCTTTAACCTTATGCTCTTTGGCTATGACATGTGGTTTGACAACCAGTGGTCACTGTGGCATGAACCACCTGCGCATATGGGGGAGTACGCCGGTCGTTTTATGCAAGATGTTTATCGGTGGGTGTATGAGCGCGAAAAGCTTGCCTTTGCTGCTCGTCAGCGCGAGTTTAACCAGGTCACACCTGCTGCGCTTATGCCGTATCCAGGTCCATGGCTTACCGAAGCACTTGATGAGCGTATTCAAAAAACGGCTCTGATTCGCTCCTTTTTGACGAGCGAACACCGTGCATATGCCGAGATTTGGCGCCATGGTCTGACGGATGCCAAGCAGTATGCACGCGAAAACGCACATCGCTATCTTGCCTTCCAACGTTTTTGGCCTACCATCATGAATGGATTGTGGGGAGATGCTAAGCTAGGGCAGGTATTGTTAGGCGCGTAGCTAGGCGGTTGAGATGCAAGACATGCAGAAACGAATTAACACGGCGCAGATTTTGCGCGGCGTTTCGATTTTTTGCGTTCTCTTGTTGCTGGTGTATCTCGTATATGCCCTGCGTATACACGCAAATCCTTTGAGCATGGTTGTTGCTTCTATTTTGCTTTTGGTATTTGTCTGCTTCTTTATTTACTTGGTGCGCAGCCCCGATATGCTGCGCTCGCAATATACCGAGCGCTCGCTTAGCATTGCCTCAGACATGCTCGAAGATATTCGTCATGGTCTTACGCCCGAGGCTTCGCTTTCTGTTTGCAAGCGCCTACTCAGCGAAACGCGCGCCATGACTGTTGCGGTAACCGATACCACAAGCATTTTGGCCAGCGCGGGCGATTTGTCGTATGAGTTTACGCCGGGTACAGCCATTCATACGCCTGCAACGCACTATGCCATAGAACATGGTATTGCTCAGTCTTTTACCAGAGGGACGTTTCAAAGTACCAAAACAGGAGCTACTAATACTATTCCGGCGGGCATTGTTGTGCCACTGCAGGTGAGTGGTCGCTCGATAGGGGCGCTTAAGTTTTATTTTCGTCGACCCCGCGATGTTGACCAAACGCAATATGCACTTGTGTCTGGTTATGCAGAGCTTATTTCAACACAACTTGCTATTCATGAGTTAGAGGAGCAAGAAGAGCTGGTAGCACGCGCTGAGCTGCGGGCACTCCAAGCGCAAATTAACCCTCATTTTTTGTTTAATACGCTTAACACTATTGCCTCGCTTACCCGTACCGCACCTGCGCAGGCACGCGAGCTGCTTCGGGAGTTTGCTTCGTTTTATCGCACCACGCTCGATACCTCGGGGTCGCTTATCTCGGTTTCGCGTGAGATTGCTCAGACAAAACGCTATCTCTTGTTTGAGCGAGCGCGATTTGGTGAGGACCGCATTATTGTTTGCTTTAATATTGAAGATGGTGCCGACGATACCCCTATTCCTGCTTTTGTTATTCAGCCCTTGGTTGAAAATGCGGTGCGCCACGCTATGCGCGACGAAGGTCCCCTGCATATTGAAGTCTCGGTTGCAACTGATGGCGGTGATGGTATAGATATTTCTGTTACCGATGATGGCGTGGGCATGGACGAAGAAATTGCCTCGCGCCTGTTTGAACGAACCCTTGGCTCCGCGCGCTCTGACCAAAAACAGGGCGGGGGAGCAGGAATTGCTATGCATAATATTCATGAGCGCATCAAGCGTTTTTATGGACCGCGTTCTACCGCAAAGGCTCTATCAACTCCAGGCGCGGGAACGATGATTAAACTTCATCTTGATTTACGCGGAAGCATCTTTGCATAGGGTAGAATAACGGCAGAAGGCAAGACACTGATGCGCCGTGAGACGCGCGAGCGAATGCGACGTGGGAAGGACTGATGCATGCTGCGAGCTATGGTTGTCGATGATGAGGCACCTGCACGCTCAGAGCTGAAATATCTGTTAGAGCAAACGGGCGAAATCGCCGAAATTGCTGAGGCATCGAGTGTGCGGACGGCTATTGAAACTCTTATGAACAGCCGCGTCGATGTTGTCTTTTTGGATATTTCAATGCCAGGGGTCTCTGGTATTCAACTGGCTGAAGCACTCCGAAAGCTGAGGAATCCGCCAGCGGTGGTTTTTGTAACTGCATACAGTGACCATGCTCTTGAGGCTTTTGAGGTTGATGCTGTCGATTATCTCATGAAGCCCGTTGAGGAAGACCGCCTTGAGCGAGCCATAGAGAAAGTTTTGGCACGTGCAAAGCCGATTCCTGAGCCACCAGAGCCACCGGTTACTAGCCAAACAACGAGTTCTGTTGAGCGCATTCCGGTTGAGAAGAGCGGGCGTAAGGTGCTTATTCCGGTTGACCAGATTCTATATATCATGGCAAAGGACGACTACTCTTGCATCTTTACCGATGACGATAGGTTTTTATCAACAACCTCGCTTGCGCAATTTGAATCCAAGCTGTCTGAGTTTGGGTTTTTCAGGGTGCATCGCCGCTACATAGTTAATTTGAGCCACGTTGAGGATGTTGAGACAGTACTGTCGGGCGCTACTCAGCTGGGGATTATTGGTGTTGAAGACCTCATTCCGGTGTCACGTCGTCGCGTGGCGCCGCTTAAAAAGGCGTTGAGTTTGTAATGGCAGGTTTTTAATGGCGGGTTTTGTGGTTCCCGGATGTAAGCGCGTGGTAGTGCTTTCTGATACGCATGGACGCTTGAGCGAGCGCTTGTTGCAGGTGCTTGATGGTGCGGATTTGTTGGTTCATGCGGGAGACATTACCTCTGAGTCTGACTGGGAAACCTTGCGTGCGCTGGCTCCTATACACGGTGTGCTTGGTAATAACGACTGGTACTATGACTATGGTCCTGAGCTTGGTCGTCTGGCACAGTTTGAGTTTAAGGGTGTTACGTTTGCCGTAGCCCATTATGAGGAAGATTTGCCAATAGGTCAGGCAGATGTTTGTATTTGCGGGCATACGCATGTGGCGCGCGTTGAGAGGCGCGGGGAAAGCTTGCTGATAAATCCGGGGTCGGCATCGTATCCGCGTGGTATGCGGGGTGCAACTGTGGCTGAGATACAGGTTAAAGATGGTATTGTAGCCTCCGTTGAGATTGTTGACTTGTAAGGGTGTAGTTGGGGTGTGCGCTGCTGGTGGTCTTGCCGGTGGCGAGCGATGGTGCCACAGGCTTGTGGGGTTGGCTGGCTGAGCTGCGAGAGTAATGTGCTTGAAGCTGTGTGGCGTGTAGATTGTGGTTTGCGGCTTGTAGCCTATGGTTTGCAACCCGTGACCCGCGGCTCGTGACCTGCAATTTGCAAGTTGCATTTGTAATCTGCGGAGTATAACTCGTAAGGCAGCCGAGTTGAACTGCAAGAGTAATGTGCTTGAAAGTGTTTGGTATGTAAGCTGTAACCCGTAATCTGCAAACTGTGGCTTGTATCTTGTGGTCTGCAACTCGTGACCCGCAATCTGCGATTTGTGAAAATGGGGCGCAAGCACTTCAAAAGCTGTGAAAGATTTGCGCAGGTCATCGTCTGAGAAATTCGTTAAAAATTCTTCTTGCGCCATCTTATAGGTTCTGTGTATACTTTCTCTCGCAGCATATGCTGTCTGGGGAGTTAGCTCAGTTGGTTAGAGCGCCGGCCTGTCACGTCGGAGGTCGCGGGTTCGAGTCCCGTACTTCCCGCCCTTGCTTGCTATACCCTGCCTTGAGCAGGGTTTTTTTGTCGAGTGTGTTAGCGCTGCGTTTTGGATTATTCAAGGCAACATTCTGTCCCAAGGAAACTTTTCCCTTTGAAAAGAGTGTCTGAGCAGGCGTGCCAAGAGCAAATTGGCACACATTTTGAAACATATCTCCAGATAACACCTCTAGCCTGCGCTTGGCAAGAGCGGCGGGCTTGGCATATAAATAATGGGCATATAGGCAGAAAAGTGTGTAAAGAGCCTAATCAATCGAGTACGGATAAGGCATACTGTGATGAAGCTCAGACCACACCAATCCCTTGCCCCATCTAGCAGGCATGCCGCCCTCGTCTCCCCGTTCTTTGGCGGCCAGCCTTCGCCACTCCCTTACCTGAGCGTCGTCAGGAACTCGCGCAGCAGACTGGCAAAGCTCTTGGGTATCCTCGGACTCTATATAGCAAAGCCAGAAGACCGCTTTTATCCTGTGGTCAATATTCATGCCACGATGCATCAAGAGCATCCGTCTGATACGGCCGTTTCGATTCTCTATCTTATTCGACAGGAAGGGGACAGTGCCCCTAGCCATAAGGTCATCCTCCAGATACGTGAAGAGCGTCCCGGCGCTGCAGAGTGCAGTAAGCACGCGCTTTGCTTTCCTGAGTCTCTTGTGTTTGAAGCGACGCCCGTCCTCTGCGCGTTCTTTCAAGAACTCCTCGTAGTCAGAGCATCACCTTTGAAAGCGCACTATCCACTTTGTCGCCTCTTGGCTACTCGTAATGCGCATGAGGTCTGTCGCGATGGCGTAGAGGTCGGCTCCTGCCTGCGTCTTCGACCTGGTAGTGGTGCATCTTTGAAGACATTCATTTGGCCACACGGCGCGCCTGGCTCTCTTAATGCCCTCACCTCCCTCGCAGATAAGGACATCGAGCGGGCAGAAGAAGCGTCACGTACCGCAGCCAAACGTCACCTAGTCGAGGATGATGCGCGCATAGGCGCTAGAAGCGCACCCGGTGGCAAGGAATCAGGGGAAACTCATTATATGACAGAAGCGGAGACGGGGCATGAGAAGAGGGAACTGGTATTGAATATAAGGAATCAGAGTGAAACTGACGCAGATTCATTTAGGTCTTCGACGAAACCGGCGATATGGTCTTATCATATGTAGAGCAAATTCAACCACAAACGAAATGAGGGCGCTATGAACCTATCTGAAAGCCACACGGTGAACCCGCCGCGACGCCATACGAGCCCGACGAGCCGTAGCCAGAGCAGACGCACGTTCCTCGCGGGAGCCGCGGCTCTCACATCGATAGCTGTGCCCATCCCCGTCCATGCACTCGAGGCCGACGACCTCGCGCACCTCTCGTCTTACGACGACTACGTCGCCTGGGCGCGCGAAAACCCCCAGCCCGATCCTGCCTCACCTGCCGCCTCCCTCCGCTCGGCGCGGCCCGCTCCTCAGGCCAAAACCCATGCATGGATTCAGTCGGAGCGCGGTAAGACCTTCCTCGATGGCGAGGGAAACGTCTTTGCCTCCCCCGCCACCAAGGTAATTGACGTATCCACGTTCCAAGGGGCAATAGACTGGGATCGCGTGAAGAGCTCCGGCGTCGATGCGGCCATCCTTCGCTGCGGCTACGGCGTCGGCAACGAGGACGTCCAGTTCAGGCGCAACATCATCGAATGCAAGCGTGTGGGTATGCCTTACGGCATCTACCTGTACAGCTACGCATACGATGCGACGTTCGCCGCAAGAGAGGGAGACTGGACCGCAGAGCTTCTTAAGCGCTACGACGCGAAACCCATCCTCCCCATCTACTACGACCTTGAGAAATGGTCTTGGACAGGCCACACGCCCCCTTCGAGCCCCCGAGTGTATGAGCAGATTGTGCAGGCGTACTTTAAGGCGCTGGCTCGCGCCGGGTATCACGATGTCTCGGTCTACAGCTACACCAGCTACCTCAACGGCCCGCTCAACAGCCGATATATCTGGGATCGCACCAGCTGGGTTGCCCAGTACTTCCCCACCCTCAGATTCGACATTGCCGCATGCTCCCCGTCGTTTCACGGCTGGCAGTACACGTCGAGCGGCACGGTTGACGGCATCGCCGGGGCAGTTGATGTCAGCGCCTTCACACCGTTCAGGCTCTACGGCTTCTCCGATGTGACGCATGGCACCCCGCATCATGAAGATATCGGCTGGCTCAAGAAGCGGGGCATCGCAAACGGGTTCCCCGATGGCACCTTCCGCGGCGAGTCGAGCATCGCGCGTCAAGACATGGCTGCCATGCTCTATCGCACGGCGGGATCACCGTACTACGTGCCGAATGCTGCCGACATGCAAAGATTCTCCGACGTCTCACCCGCGACACCGCATTTCAAAGAGATCTGCTGGGTCGGTTCTCGGGCAATCGCAGAGGGATGGAGCGATGGAACCTACCGAGGCCTCAGCCATGTGGCGCGCCAGGATATGGCTGCGTTCCTCTACCGCATCGCTGGCTCCCCAGCCTTTGAGCCTACCGCTGCAGACATAGGTAGGTTCCCCGACGTCTCCGAGTCGACGCCCCATTGCCGGGAGATCTGGTGGCTCGCGCGCACGGGCATCTCAACTGGCTTCCCCGACGGCACCTTCCGCGGTCTCGCCCCGGTTGCCCGTCAGGACATGGCCGCATTCCTCCACCGGCTCCACACCTGCGTGAACGGCGTTTTCCTATCGTAATCCGCGTGAGCTGGACACCCCATCAGCTTGCCCGCGCCGCCGGAGTGCTGGTCGCGCGCCGTCTTCACCCCTCACCGCCGCAACCAGTCGCGCACGGCCTCAAGACCCTGCTTGAGACCGCGCTGCTCTAGGTAATAGCGCACGGCGAGCACCCGCCGTCTCGCACGGAAGACGGTGCCTCCCTCGAGCGCGGCGTTCAAGATTGCGCGCTCGCCCCGGGAGCATGCCGCCAGTACCTGGGGTGCGGCAAGGCTCCGGAGGGTCGGCCGCAGGGCATCTGCAATTAGCAGCCAGGCGCCATCATCGAGGCTCAGGGAATCGTAGAGTGCGAACTCCACCACCCACGACAGCATGCGGCTCGCATGACGCTCGAGACAGCTCCCGCCATCGGGGAGCTTAAGACTTGACCAGTCGGCAAAAACGCGCTCGATGATGCGCACATGCTCGTGCATCATCGCATACGGATTCCGGTGGAAGCGGTCCATGAGCGACCCGGAGCGGGACACGCGATACTCGTACAACTTTTCGGCGATGAGCACCGTCTTGGACGAACGAGGGTAAATGGCGAAATCGAATACCTGATCCTCGCCGAACGCGAGCGACTCATCGAAGCGCACACCGCTTCGATGGAGGAAGTCGGAGCGACACGCGGTGCGCCAAGCGAACGGCCGGGATGCCTCCTCGAACAGCAGGGCAGAATCAAAAGACTCGTACACGATATCGCGGGGACTGAGCACCATGTTGAGCCACTTCGTTTCCGCCTCGCGTGGATACGGATGCGCGCCAAAGGTGAGCACATCGGCGCCCGTCTCGCCCAGCACCTCGACGATCCGCCGGCACGCTTGGGGGAAAAAGCGGTCATCGGCGTCCAAGAAGCAGACGAGGGGCGAGGTCGCCGCGTCTATGCCGGTGTTGCGCGCGGCGGATAGCCCGCCGTTCTCGCGATCCAACACCACAATGCGCTCGTCGCGCCGAGCGCACGCCGCGAGCACCCGCCGCGAGCCGTCGGTTGAACCGTCGTTCACGCACAAGATTTCTATATCGTGCAGCGTTTGAGCGCAAAGGGACTCTAGGCACCGTTCGAGGTGATTCTCGACGTTGTACACGGGAACAATAACGCTTATCTGTGCCATAACTCCTCCCTTATGCGCGCTTCAGTTTGTCGAACAAGACTCGGCACACCAGAGGAGGACCACCCAAAATCAAGAGGCGCCGCAGTGCGGACATCCGACCACCATCGCCGGACAGGCGCTGGGCCTCGGCAAACGCGTCGGGCTGCTCCACCACCGCGCGAAGCATCGCCTCCGCCCATGGCTCGAAACGCGCGAGGTCGACGCGCCCCAAGCGCATGTCGTCGGCGAATTCCCGCGAGAACCTCGAGAGGAACGCAGGACGCAGCTCGGTCGAGAGGCGGTCGTAGTTCCACCGATACGTATCGAACTTCATGCGCTCCAAGATTCCCTGCAAGTTCTCATACGAATTATCTCCCCGACGTGCCCCTCTACCATCCGCACGCGGCGAAAAGCGCTCAATCAGAAAGCGCTGCATCTCCGCGTACTCGTCGCACACGCAAAACGCCTTCGCAGAAGACCTTACCGAGGAGGCTTCGTTGTCCTGCCGATAGGAGAGGATTGGCCGCTGCGAGCAGATAACGCGCTCGGCACATGCCCAGACCTTAAAATTGAACCCCGCATCCTGATATGAGGCACCGGGGGTCTCGAGGAACCTGATGCGGTTACGCTCGAGGAATGTCCGGCGGTAAAGGGCGGACCAGATCGACGGCTTGCGGTAGAAGACCTGCGGGTAATCCTGCGGATGCACAAGGCCGCCCGTCATCGTTGCATCGACGAACTCGAACAGCTCGCGGCGCTCAGCAGGCTCCGACCAGTAGAACCAGAAGTTTCCCTTCGCAACATCTGCGGCCTCCCGCACCGCGAGGTCGCAAAGGACGGCGAGCGCATCGGGCTCGTAAAAGTCGTCGGCCTCCAAGATGGTGACGAACTCACCGCGTGCCGCGGCAAGCCCAAGGTTCATTGAGGCCCCGTATCCCGAGTTCTCCTTATCGATGACCCGAAAGCGTATGTCGGCGTCAAGGTAGCGCTGAACGATTGCCCGCGACCCGTCAGTCGAGCCGTCGTTGATGCAGATGGCCTCATAATCGCCATAGGACTGGGCTAGAATTGAGTCGAGACACTGCTCAAGGTAGCGCTCCACGTTGTAGATGGGAATCAAGATGGAGATCTGAGGGGTTACAGCCATAGGGGGCGCGTCCTAACAACAGAGAGCCGAGCGAGTGGGTCTTGCCATGCCAATCCGCGCCGCCATCCATCCGCCCCAGCTTTCCGGTCGCGGATGACACACGGCGCGTGGCCGATCACCCTCTCCCGTCCCAGAGCAACCTCCGGAGGCGCTGCAGAGTGAAACAGCCCCACGTGACCATGCGAAAGGCGAAACCTGGGCGTGCGTTGCGCTCGAGGAACGCCGCATCTTCCTCGTCGAAGAAATAATCACGGTCACGCTGGGAAATCTCGAACAGGTCGAAGACGCGCGCGCGCAAGTCGCCGCTGAAGGCCCACCGATCCCGTTTTCCCAGCACAGTGTACTTCCAGTGGCACATATGCAGGGCGTAGTTCACGAAATCGCGCTCGCACGCGACCCAGAGTCCACGACCCCTCAGGCCGTCTCGAAATGCAAGCAGGGCGTCAAGCATGAAGCGGTAGTCGTCGTTTGTATTGTCGCTTAGACTGCCCTTGCGCGCCCGGCGGTAGTGGTAGAGCGTCTCATCAAGGTAGTACAGGCGCTCGGCGGGACTCAACGCGATGTACGTGAATGGCATATCCTCGTGCGCCCCAACCAAGGGGAACTTGAGGGAGAGGTCTTTTAAGTAGGCGGTGCGGTAGAGCTTGTTGACGGTGAAGCCCACCACACGCTTGAAGAAGTTGTCGATATCGACGGGGCGAAAGACTGTCCTGGCGGGCACAAACTCCTTGAATACCGCGTTCGTGGGTGACGTCTCGCCCGTCTCGTCATCGAAATTATCCATGTCGAAGATCACCGCGTCAGCCTGGTGCGCGAGAGCCGCATCCACCAACCTCTCGAAGGCCGTGGGTTCCACGAGGTCGTCCGAGTCGACAAAACACAGGTACGCTCCCGTCGCGAGGTCGATGCCCACGTTGCGCGTAGAGGCCGCGCCGGAGTTCTCCTTGTCCACCACCACGATGCGTGAATCCGCTGCCGCGCGCTCGTTCAGAATCTCTAGGCTTTCGTCGCGCGAGCCGTCGTTCACGCAGATTATCTCGAGCTCGCGATAGGTCTGCCTCTGAAGGGAGTCGAGTAGCGCGGGCAGATACCGTTCGGAGTTGTACACAGGGACAATGACAGAGACCAAGGGGCAGGGGCTTTCGTTGCGTTCCATATTCATGCTGCAACCTTCGATCGGGTCTTTCGCAACGCGTGCCTGACGAACAGGTAGTACATGTGGAAACGGGAGATGAGCCCATTGGCGCAGCGCGTGCGCTGGTGCTCTTTGAAATCCTCAGGCGGGTACTGCACTGCGAGGTCGCGCCCGCCGAGCGCTGTGGGGTTCTCGATGAGCTCCATGAGATCGCCCCACTCCCTGTCTTGAAAAGCCGGTCGCCTGAGGTCACCCGAGGACTTGGCTTCGGCGAACTCGCGAGACATGCGCTCCATGAACTCAGGCTTCAGCGCGATGTCTAGTCGGTTGTAGTTCCAGACGTACGTCTCATATTTCTTGGCGGGAATCACAGAACGAAACGCCTCGGCGCGCCGGGGGTTCCGAGCAAGGTGCTCCTCGAGGGATTGGTACTCATCGCACACGCAATACATCTTGGCGCCAGACTTCACCGAAGAGCCCGCGTTGTCCACGCGGTAATTCAGAAAAGCTTTCCGCGTGATGACCATGCGCTGAGCGGACGTGAGAGCCTTGAGGGCAAAGCCCGTATCCTGGAACGAGGCGCCGGGGGTCTCTAGGAATTCGATGCTGTTCTCCCTGAGGAACGCCGCTTTGTAGATGGCCGTCCAGATCGCCGGGCTACCGCGCAGGATGTCCGGGTAATCTGCTGAGTCGAACATCGCCTCATAGGGGGCGCCTGCGAGGTTCAAAACGTCGACTAGATCGAACCTTGTCCCATTTTGGGACATATTCCAGTAGTTGGAGCGTACGACATCAGCATCGTGTTTGACCGCAAGGTTGAACAGCGTCTCAAACATCTCGGGGCGCGCGCAGTCATCGGACTCGACGATGCCGATATAGGGAGCCGTGGCCTGGGAGAGACCGAGGTTCATCGTGTGCCCGTACCCCCTGTTTTCCTTCGTGAGCACCTTGATGCGCCCATCCCGAGCGGCGTACTCCCTAGCAATCTCAAGGGAGTTATCAGTCGAACCGTCGTTGACAACGATAATCTCAATGTCCTCGAGCGTCTGGGCGCATATGGAATCGAGGCAGGCGGGAAGGAACGCGGCAACGTTGTAAACGGGCACGACCACTGAAACTTTGGGTGACATAACAGCTAATCTCCTAGGTGACATAACGGACATCAGTGTAGCTAAGCGCGTGGCTCTACCGCAGAAGCGCAGACACGCTCGAGGAAATCGAAGGTTTCCTGGAACAGGTTCTCAGGTATCGACGGCGTAACCGGAGCTTCCAGCAGCGCGCCAAAGCGCGCGTCGAACGAGCCGTCGTCCAAGCAGGTGCTCGCCATGAGCAGGTTGTCGGACATGCCAAAAACCTCGGCGATGCGGCGCATCTTATTTCGATAATGGGGATGGTCGTCCACGCACATAAACAACGTGGGGATTCCGGATGCCGCGGCAATGAGGCAGGCATGGTAGCGGTACGCAATCACCACGTCGCAATCGAGCAGCCCAATCTCCTGCAGCTCATCAGTGTACGGGACAATCTCGACCTGTTCCATCACGCCCAACTCCTCGCAGAGCTGCGTCAGGAGTGTCGTGTCGAACTTCCAGAAGTTGTAGAACGGAACCAGCTTGATGCGGCACCCCTCGCCGTAGCGCCCTTTCGCCATCTCGATGATGTGCGGGAGCACGAGACGGTTGTGCTCGTTGGTGACGTCCCCCGTCATGAGGGTCACGCCCACCGCTGGTGGAGCATCGCCTGCGGTAGTCTTGCTCGCCCCGATGAAGCGGTTCCCGAAAACGATATCCTCGCACAGCTCGATACGCGACACGTCGATCCCTGCGGTAGTGAGTGCCTCAAGCGAATAGCTATCGCGTAATGAGACGTGGGCGCAACCCGCGATGACAGCGGCCAGTCGGCGAGCGTACTCCGTATCGGCCTCGAGCGACTCATTTGCCGACAGACCTACGGCGTAAACTTCCTTTTCGCGTTTGAACATCTCCTCGCTCAACCAGACGAGTAGATTGCCCGTGTTGATGTTTAGCGGATTATGGTTGAACTGGCGATCATCGATGATCGCTCCGCCACCCCACACCAGTACATCGAAATACTCGGCCAGCTGACGCAGCTCCCAAGTGGAGCGCGGGTAGTGGATTTGATCTGCGCACGCGGGCAGGCGGCTGAAATCGTAGTCGGGATCATCCCAGAGCAGCACCGACACGCGCACGCCGCGTTTCTCGAAATGCTGGAGCATGGTGCGCATCATGAGCTCGTCGCCGCAGTTGCTCGCACCGTACCAGCCGGCGAGCAGGATGCGCCTGCCTGTATGTTCGCGGTTCAAGGAGAGGTATTCCAAATTGCAGTAGCTCGGTTTGTTGAGATGCGCATCAAGAGCGTCGAAGCGGTCCTGCACCGCGCGAAACGCGTCGTGCAGCGGATCGAACGACTCCTGAAGCGCTCGGATCTCCTGGGTGGACTGCTCGTGGAGCTCGCTCGCCGCGTCTTTGGTTGCATCGATCTGCTCACGCAACGAGGAGCTCCAGTGCTCGAAATCACGTGTCGTGACGGGAAGCACCGATCGGATGCTCGACTTGACACTCATAATGACAATCTCGCAATCTTGAAGGGTTGGGAGGGCATGTATAGTAAGTCCAGCCCGAATGGTAAGGCTCTATGAGCAACATAATTTGATGATAATATAGCAGAATGTAAAATAATTGAGCTCGAAGGTGGTCAATCTGTGGTTCCTACCAACCAAAATACCATTCTCTCCCATCATGAAAACGACTGGAGGAAGGACGTTTACATCCTCAAACAGCTCGTGGGGAAAGATTTTAAACTCAAATACCGGCGAAGCTTTCTCGGGGTGCTCTGGAGCGTCCTCAATCCGTTGCTCATGATGGTGGTCATGTCGGCTGTGTTTAGCACGTTCTTCTCGGGTTTACGCGGCGCGAACATTGTAAACTATCCGCTCTACCTTATCTTGGGCAATATCACGTTTGGCCTTATGAACGATGCGACGAGCTCGTCACTCACGTCAATCATTGGCTCCTCATCCCTTCTCAAAAAGGTTAAAATTCACCGCTTAGTGTTTCCTGTGCAGAAGGTTCTGTTTGCCCTTGTAAATTTCTTCTTCTCGCTGATCGCCGTTGCCATCGTCATGCTGTGGTTCCGTATCATACCCACTTGGCATATCGCATGGTTGCCGGTGGGCTTGTTTCTGCTCATGCTCTTCTGCATGGGCGTGGGTCTCGCACTGTCAGCGCTGTCCGTCTTCTTCCGCGACGTCATCCACTTGTGGGGCGTCATCATGACGGCATGGACCTACGCCACGCCGCTCTTTTGGGATTTCGCTATGATCAACGATATGGGACCGAAGATGCAGCTCATCCTCAAGGCCAATCCTATGTACGCCTTCGTCATGTTCATGCGTGATATCTTCCTCTATCAGACCAACCCAAGCATGGCGGTGCTAGCGAGCTGTACCGCGTGGGCAGCCCTTGCTATGATTGTCGGATATGTGATTTTTCATAAAACCGAGCACAAATTCATTCTTTATATTTAGGAGCACCCATGCCTTTCGATATCACGCCGAATGAAGAGCACGCGATTGAAGTCAACGATGTCACCATGGTGTTCAACATGGCATCGGAGCAGCTTAACAGCTTGAAAGAGTACTTCATCAAGATCGTGAAACACGAGCTTTTCTTCGAGGAGTTCAAGGCGCTAAAGAACATCTCATTCAAGATTAAGCGCGGTGAGACCGTGGGACTCGTGGGCACCAACGGGTCGGGCAAGTCCACCATGCTCAAAGTCATCGCCGGGGTTCTCGAGCCCACATCGGGAAACTGCATCGTTCGTGGGAACATCGCGCCTCTCATCGAGCTGGGCGCGGGATTCGACTACGAGCTCACGGCACGCGAGAACATCTATCTCAACGGCGCGCTCCTCGGTTACACCAGGGAGTTCATCGATAGCAAAATGGAGGAGATCATCGAGTTCGCCGAACTTGAGGATTTCATGGACATGCCCCTTAAGAACTACTCCTCGGGTATGACGGCGAGAATCGCCTTCGCCATCGCGACAATCACCGAGCCTGACGTGCTCATCGTCGATGAGACCCTCTCTGTTGGCGACGTCTTCTTCCAGCGCAAATGTGAGAAGCGCATCAAGCACTTTGTTGACTCTGGGGATGTCACCGTCCTCCTGGTGAGCCACTCCATGGATCAAGTCGAGCGCATCTGCGATCGCGCCATCTGGATCGAGAAGGGCGACATGCGCATGGACGGCCCCGTCGAAGACGTCTGCCAGGCCTATCGCGAGCAGTTCGCCTTCACGGACATCACCGAGGACACAGCCCACGCCAAGGAGATATGGTGGCTCGCGCGCCAGAAGATTTCCAAGGGCTATCCCGACAATACCTTCCGCCCCGACGTCCTCGTGGCCCGCTGCGATGTCGCAGCCATGCTGTACCGGTATTCCAACGCCATCAACTATGCGCCCTCCGATGAGGATCGTGCCCGCTTCGGCGATGTGGACGGCAAGACGCCACATGCCGAAGCTATCATGTGGCTGGGGCACTCCGGTATCGCAGACGTCATGGCCAACGAGTTGTTCATGCCCGATATGAACGTCAAACGCCATGAACTTGCGCAGATGCTCTACCTGCTCGACGGTTCTCCCGCGTTCGAGCCGACCGAGCGCCTGCGCGATCTGTACCCCGATGTCAACGACAATACCCTGGGAGCCAGAGAGATTTGGTGGCTCGCATCCTCAGGGGTTTCCTACCACACGACGGAGGGCACCTACGCCCCCGACGCGACCATCACCCGCCGCGATGTCGCCACCATGTTCTACAGCGTCCACAAGATTCGCGTCAAGCGCATGAGAGAGGCGCAGAAGCGCAAGGATGCCAAGCGCTCGTCGTAGGCGCGCCGCCCAGGGCGGCGCGGACAGCACGGTGGCTGGCTCTCAGCGCCAGCCTCCGACGAGAGCTCGGGCAAAGGGTATGCGATTCAGCGCGTACGAGCAGGCCAAACACACTGTGAAGATAACCCACGGTAGACCGAGACGCACGGCGTACGAGGTCATGTCCATGGAAAGGTGCCCGATAAAGACCTCGTTCAGAACGAGATAATGCATGAGGTACACCCCGAAAGTGAGGCCTGCGACTCGGCGCACCGACGATGCGCGCACGTGGAGGCGCGCGAAGAGCCCCTCCCAATCAACCTGCTTGAACCATACAAACACTGCGGCCGAAGGTAGAATCGCGGTAAGGTAGTTGTACTCGAACAACGCGTTGTTCAGCACGCCCGTTCGCTGTGACGCCATCCAAGTGAACCCATATCTGACCATCAAGCCAATAATCCCCAGGCCGTACAGCAGGCATCTCCGAGAGCGCGAGGCGAACACCCGCGAATCCGAGGCGAGGAGGTACCCGAGCACTGTGTACATGACGTATCCGCCTGACACGGAGATGGAGATGGATTCGTTCCAGGGCAGCCCCAGCACTTTGCAGAGCGGAGTGATCGTGCCGGACAGCAGGATATACGCGCCCACCAAGTACCAGAGTGTGTCGATGTGATCTTTGAGACGCGACAACACCGGGATAGACAGCGTGACGCCGAACATCGCAAAAAAGAACCAATAAGTGCCATCGATCTGCCCGTTCATGAACACCCTGAGAAAGTGGGCGGGCGAAGGTTCCCATCCCTCGGGAAGCGGGTTAAAAAGACCACTCGCTCGGATAACGTATTGGATGGCGCACCATGCGACGAAGGGAAAGAAGATGCCCTTCATGCGCGAGAGCAAAAACGTCCTCGTGTCTTTTCGATCGCGATAGCCCAGCGTCTTCGCTCCCGAACACATGAAGAAGATGGGCACCGCCCAGTAAAACGCGACCTCGACCACGAGCGCCTGGGACCAGTGGGGCGTGGCTGGACCCCAATGCACGATACCGTTGCAGTGCAGGAAAATAACGGCGAGGCTGGCGACAATCGACAATACGTCAAAATACAGAACGCGGGGCTTTACTCCCATGAGGCCGCTCCTTTCCGACTCATCCGAACGACAGAATCTCGGAATATCATACCGTGTTTGGAATCTGAGGTATGCAGCGCCAGACCGAATTGCTTAAAGCAGCGACGATGCGGACGGATATCACGAGGTCATTCGCATCGCCCCTCATCCGGCGCGCGCATCTGGTTCCGCGAGCCGCCGAGCTCCGCCGCCGTGTACCTGGCCTCCGCAGCCTCCTTGGCTAGGAGCCACCAGTCCTCGTGCGCGCGGTACCATGCGATTGTGGTGTCGAGCCCCTCGAAGAAGTCGGCGTGCGCCGGCTCCCAGCCGAGCTCGTGGCGGAGCTTCGTCGCGTCCACCGCGTAGCGACGGTCATGCCCGGGGCGGTCGTGCACCAGATCAAAATCGTCTGCATCGCGTTCCATGCGCTCGAGGATGGCCCGGAGCACATCAATGTTACTCCGCTCGCCGTCCGCCCCTATCAGGTAGGTCTCGCCGATCCGCCCGCGTGTGAGAATCTCCCACACCGCGGAGCTGTGGTCCTCTGCGTGAATCCAATCGCGAACATTCCTGCCGTCGCCATAGAGCTTCGGTCGCGCGCCGGTGAGGATGCTCGTGATTTGGCGTGGGATAAACTTCTCCACATGCTGATAGGGACCATAGTTGTTCGAGCAGTTCGAGATCGTGGCCGCGACCCCGTAGGTGCGGTGCCAAGCCCGTACGAGCATGTCGCTCGCGGCTTTGGTGCTGGAGTACGGACTCGAAGGGCGATACGGTGCCTCCTCGGTGAACCGGGTCGGGTCGTCAAGAGCGAGATCGCCGTATACCTCGTCGGTACTCACATGGTGGAAGCGCACGGCGTGCCTCCGAGCGGCTTCGAGCAGTTGGAAGGTGCCTTCCACGTTGGTACGAAAAAACAGCTCTGCATCGGCAATCGAGTTGTCGTTGTGGCTCTCGGCGGCATAGTGCACGATGGCGTCGTGACCGGGCACCAGGCGCTCGAGGAGCGCGACATCGCAGATGTCTCCCACCACGAGCTCAACCCGGTCCTCCGGAAGGCCGGCGATATTCTCGGGGTTACCGGCGTAGGTCAGCTTGTCGAGCACCGTCACGTGCACGCCCGGATGCTCGCGGACGACATAGCGCACGAAATTGGAGCCGATAAAGCCGCAGCCGCCGGTGACAATGATGTTATGTGTTGAAAAATCATGCATATATGCTTACCTATATGAGCAATTAGGTTCTGAGTGTATGTACCATGAGTCGATTGTTTGTGTGCATACTGGAAACTCCCTTATAAACTTCATTATTTTTTGCAGTTTACACCTCTTTGACCAGTATTTCTAACCTGTGTTTTGTCAAAACAAACCAATTTGATACACGGAAAACTCCACTGAGTTAAACGTTGGAAGACTAAGGAATTTGGCACATAGAAAAATGTGTCTGAGCTCTGCTTTGGCAAAACTATCCAATCTGACGCGTAAACAATGTCCTCGACCTGTGATTTGGCAAAAATGACGAATTTGACGCAAAAACCTGTCATTTTTGACTAATTTGGCATAAAGCGACAGATGTAGCTTTACATGCGGCTTATCTACCTGCGGCTTTGTTAAACAAATACTAACCCGCGGGGTTAGAGAGAGTACTTTTTCGTCATTTTTGCCAAAGCGACAGATGTAACTTATCAATGTGGCAAGAGCGCTAGCACTCGATATGGCGAAATAGTGCTGCTATTGCACTCTGCGATGTAATGTCGATGCGCTAGGCTAACGTGAAACGATGTAATGTCGGTATGCTGCTCAAACGGGCAGCGATACGATAGTGGCGCGCGGCGGCAATACGAACACACACTCTCATGTTGTTACGTGACTGAAAATGCAGGGGTTCTTAAAGTAGACGACGTTCTTAGGCGACTGCCAAAGCCTGTTGCTTTGGAGGCAAATTGGTCTAGTGTACGAATTTTTGCCAGCAACCCAAGTATAGGGGGTCTGTAAAAGCAAACTTTTCAGCATTTCTGCAGGAAAGACGCTTTACTTTAGTAGAGTATACTTTACCCCTAACAAAAATTCGTACACTAGACGGGTTTGCTTCGTGAATCCCTGCGTTTTTCGATTGAGTAAGGGCATTACAGCGGTGTTCTACACCACTATTTTTCCAAAGGCTTAATTAGGTTGTTGATTCATTAGTTCAAAGGCCGCAATTTAATCATCTAGCAAAAGAATACTCAAAACCAAATTACCCGCAGAACAAATTTATGTAGTTACTATCTTTGCACTGAGTATACATAGCGCTCGGTAAAGATAAATTGATGGTTGATGTAGATAAGCTTGCCCTGTTGATCGCAGACACTTTGTTCAACTTTGAGTAAGGAAGTACCTTTTTTAATCTGTAATACCTCCGCTTGGTGAGTTGATGCCCATGTGGTGTAGAATTGGTCGGTGAATTGCGCTGGGATAACACCCGTTTCTTCTGTAATTGCACGTAAAAGAGATCGATCTTCAAGTGATGTATGCAACAGATATTCGGCGTCTCTTGGAAAAAAATCAAGCTCAACAATGCAAGGTGTATCATCGATTAAGCGTAGACGTTCCAATTGAATTATCTCAGCACTATTATCGGCGTTCAAGAGTGAAACGTATTCACTATCCATATGGATGCGCTCGATATTAAGTATACGTGTTTGAGGTTGTAGTTGCATTTGAAGGCAAGCCTCTGTAAAACTACCTGACCCATAGCTTGTTTCACGATATGGACGCTGCTTTACAAAAGCACCCTTGCCTTGACGTTTTATGACAAGCCCATCAGCGACAAGCTGTGATAAAGCAGCGCGCACGGTGACGCGGCTTATCTGAAACTCACGAATAAGCTCATTTTCACTGGGAAGTTTGTCGCCTGGTTGGTAGATTCCTTGAATAATGGCAGTCTCTAGGTAAGCACGAAGCTGCTCTTGCAAGGTGGGCGGCATAGCTTCAGAAGAACGAGACACAGGGGGTCCTTTCGCAGGCGATAGTACTCCAACTATACCGTTAACCGAGAAAAAGTGCACGTTCACAGAAAACATCACTGTTAAATTGATAATATAAGATAAGTTAATATAAGTTAGAGTAAGGCATATCGTAGAAAGGGGATTTATGGAAGTCGATTACAAATATCAGGGTGTTGGGAGTGCTTATCTTAATTTGTCGAGCTTTGCAGAGAAGCACCGAGTAAGCGGCAGGCAGCGTGGTCAGACTACACAAGAAGAAACCCGATGGAGTAGGATTTTTACCGTAGCTAAACCTATTATTGGCATGCTGCATCTCAAGGGAGAAAACCATACAGGTGTTCTTGAGCGAGCAAAGCGCGAACTTGAACTCTATGTACAAGGTGGTGTAGACGCAGTTATTGTTGAGAGCTACTTTGGAAGCTACAACAATATGGTTGACGTGCTTGAGTATTTAGAGCAGCAACAGTATCCGCTGTCATATGGCGTTAATTGCCTTAACGTAGACGTTATGGGTTTTGAGCTTGCTTTAGCTTATGCGGCAAAATTTGTACAGTTAGACTCAGTAGTTGGACATATCCAGCCGCGCGATGAGCCGGCACTTGCAGCATTTTTGCACCTTTACCGGGCACGCTATTCTGGAGCGGTACTTGGTGGTGTAAGATTTAAGTACCAGCCCCTCTTATCAAATCATACCGTTGAAGAAGACCTTGCAACGGCTCAAATGCGCTGCGATGCAGTTTGTGTTACCGGAAATGCTACTGGACAAGAAACATCGCAAGAGAAAATCAGTCATTTTCGTGTCGCATTGGGTGCATTTCCGCTGATTGTGGGCGCAGGTGTAACAGCTGAGAATGTGGCAGCTAACTTGCGCATGGCAGATGGTGCAATTGTTGGCAGTTTTTTTAAGGATACATATCAGGATGACGGTGAGCTGAGTTTAGAGCACATTCGTCAATTCATGGCAGCGGTGTATCACATTCGTGAAAAAGAGGAGGCAACATGATTCGGCTGGTGCGTATCGACCATAGACTTCTACATGGGCAGGTAGCCTATTCGTGGGTTAAAGCAGTGGGAGTCAATGCCATTTTGATTGCCAATGATGCAGTCGCTCAAGATACGTTGCGCATGAGCGCGCTTCGTCTTGCAAAGCCCGAGCATGTCAAACTCGTCATAAAGTCACTCGTCGACTCGGCAGCAGCTATTGAGAGCGGAGTAACTGATTCGTATGAGCTGCTTATATTGGTGGAATCCATTGCAGATGCCTGTTGGCTCGTCAAGCGACTTGCAGCAAGTCCGTATGCATTGCGTGAAATCAATGTTGGTGGTGTTCGCGCTGAGGAAGGCAAGTGTCAAATATCATCGGCTATATTTGTATCGCCAGAGGAAGAACAGCTGTTGCGCGAGACTGCTGCACAAGGCGTTAACTTTTTGGTGCAAATGCTTTCTACTGATACCGCCCGTAATGTTATTGACCTGCTGTAAAGCTGTAATAATCCACTGAAAGGAACAACTATGATTATGCAAACGTTTTGGATGTTTTTAATTGCGGCGCTTGGCTATTGTAATAGTGTTTTTGGAAGCTCTCTACTTAATCGGCCGCTTATCTTATCAAGTCTAGTTGGGCTAGCTTTAGGTAATTTAGAGACAGGAATTAAGGTTGGAGCCTCTCTGGAGTTGGTGTGGCTTGGAGCAATGGCGATTGGAGCTAGTAACCCTCCTGATATGACCTCAGGGTCAATAATCGGCTGTGGATATGTGCTTGTATCTGGTGCTGATATTGCGCAGGCTGTTGCGCTCGCCGTTCCTGTTTCGATACTCATGTCTATGGTTTGGAATTTTTTAATGGCAGTGCCAGGTCCTTTCTTGTCGGCGCGTGCAGACGCTTATGCCCTTGCCAAAAATCCACGCGGCATTGAACGAATGCATTACCTCTTTGTTGTTTTGCAGGTTTTACTTCTGGCTAGTTTGTGTGCCGCTGGCTTCTACGTAGGTTCTCATGCCATTCAGGGTGTTGTTGACGCAGTTCCAGAATTTGTAACACGTGGCCTTGACTATGCCATGGGAATTATCCCCGCTCTAGGATTTGCAATGTTGGCACGCGCGATGGTGGATAAGAAAACTGCATGCTTTTTGTTACTAGGCTTTTTGCTGGTTGCTTATGGCAACCTGAGCTTGATGGGCGTGAGTTTGGTTGCCATTGCAGTTGCTGCACTTCTAACGTTTAACGTGGTATTGGCTTCGTCCTCACAGGTAGTAGCTACAGACTCACAAGAAATGGAGAACAACAATGAATTCTAAGCTGAATGACGTTCGTTTTGATAATCTCGTTGAAGATTCAACAACAAAATGCAAGCTGAATAAACAGGACTTACGCCGCGTCTTTTGGCGCTCATGTATGCTCGATAGTTCGTGGACATATGAGCGCCAGCAAAATATGGGATATTCGTATGCGATGACGCGTGTAGTAGAAAAGCTGTATCAGCCGGGAAGTGAGAAGCTTAAGCACGCTTACCAGCGTGGGCTTGATTTTATGGCTATAACGCCACAGCTATCAACTTTGCTTATGGGTATAGATGCGGCGTTATGCGAGCGCGATGCGTGCGATTCTGAATTTGATGAGAGTACAATTCAAGGCATTAAAACGTCTCTCATGGGGCCTCTGGCAGGCATCGGTGACTCCTTGATTGCGAGTACCTTGCGTATCATCGGGACAAGCATTGCATTAGGGTTTGCCCAGCAGGGAAGTGTATTGGGGCCAATTCTTTTACTAGTTATTTTTAATGTCCCTGGATTTCTTATTCGGTGGTTTGGCTTACAACTTGGTTATAAGTACGGAAGCTCGATTATCACAAGCACGGCAGCAGCGGATTTAATGAAGAAGATTTCGTTTGCGGCAAGTGTTGTAGGGCTTATGGCAATTGGCGGAATGGTTGCGAGTTTCATCTCACTTGACCTTTCGTTGATGGTGGGGTCAAGTGGATATGCACAACCGCTTTCTGAAATTCTGGATATGATTATGCCATGTATGCCACAAGCTGCAGTTTTTGGGTTTATGTATTGGGTTTTAGGCAAGAAAGTGAAGACTACGCATGTGTTGTTGCTGACGATTGTGCTGTGTATTGGAGTTGCATGGGCATCAACCATGGTGGTATAGGCAGCGGATTATTTTTCTGAGGCGGGGTGAGGGAGTGAGCTCGCCTTGCATCTGCCGTTTAATTTGCAAACCTATGGAGCGGTATAGTTTTTTGCTTCGCCGATTGGACGAGTGAATTGCAAGTTTGTTGGGTGGCATAGTCTTTTCACGGGAACTGCGTTTCGCGATAGTTCCTTTAGAAAAGCTATGCCACCCTTATATCGCAACTCCATCTCAATTGAATCAATGATTGCGCTCTCCGAATGTGCTTCGCAAAATTCTCCGAACACAATACCTTGTCTCGCTGCACGCTGCTGCTTCTTTTTGCAATTCTTTGCCAACAAGCAAGTGATATGGGATGCGTAACATTAGCGTCCCAAGAGGAAACGAATCTAATGTACGAATTTTTTGCTAGGGGTCAAGTACACTCTACTAAGATAAAGTGTCTTTCCTGCGCAAATACTGAAAATTTCGCTTGTACAGATCCCCTATACTCGACCTGTAGACAAAATTTCGTACACTAGCTTAATTTGCTTGAGCAAATTGCCTGACAGCCAGAATACAACCTGCTTTTCTCTAAGTTTTAGACGGAGTTTCAGGCATAAATACCAAGCAAAGACGCAAGCTCTCTGTATAAGCTGCTAGGCTATTGCAAGCTTATACCGAGGATAGACAAAACTGATGCTGAGGATAGGTGCGAGATGTCAACCGTTATAACTGAGAACTATGACTCCCTTTTCATGCGCGAAGCTCTTGCAGAGGCAGAGAAAGCAGCCACACTTGGTGAAGTGCCTATCGGTGCAGTTGTGGTTTACCAGAACAAAATTATCGCGAGAGCCCATAACCGGCGAGAATTGGACCACAATCCATCGGCACATGCAGAGTTTGCAGCGCTTGTAAAAGCAGCGCAGGTGTTAGGACAGTGGCGTTTATCTGGCTGTACGGTTTATGTCACGCTTGAACCGTGCGCTATGTGTGCTGGGCTTATGGTTAATGCGCGCGTTGATGCTTGTGTGTACGGCGCTTCTGATGCAAAAGCGGGCGCGTTGGGTTCTCTTTATACTTTGCACGCGGATACA
The DNA here is from genome assembly GCF_018889955.1 of Collinsella sp. zg1085. GTDB lineage: Bacteria > Actinomycetota > Coriobacteriia > Coriobacteriales > Coriobacteriaceae > Collinsella. The sequence goes on along the minus strand of NZ_CP076545.1, from coordinate 1,648,262 downwards.
CGCCTAAATCATCAATTTAAGGTACAAGGTGGTGTATTAGCAGACGATTGCGCGCGTATATTGCAGGACTTTTTTCGGGAGCGGCGTAAAAATCAGCAAAGCTTATTACCAGCAGACCAGCAACACAGCACCCTTTTTGCCCATGCCAAAGCACACAATCACGCAATAAAAACCAAGGTCACACAGCTAGGCGCGGTAAAAAGCCAGCATGTGCCTGCGCCTCGCGTGCTCGTGATACCAGATTCGTTCAAGGCTTGTGCAAATAGTATCGAGGTTGCGCAGTGGATAGCACATGGTGTTCAACGCGCGTTACCCGATGCTTCTGTGACCTGTGTTGCTATGGCTGATGGGGGTGAGGGAACAATTGCCGCGCTGTATGAGCAGCTTGGTGGTGTGTGTGCGCAGGTATCGGTGTCAGGCCCCTTAGGGGAGAGCTGTGATGCCTCGCTTTTACTGCACAACGAGACAGCCTATCTTGAAGTTGCTCAATTTGCCGGCTTTAACATGGTAGAACGCACAGAACAAACGGCTTTGCACGCGTCAACGGCAGGCTTGGGTTTTGCGGTTATGCAGGCTCTCAAGCAAGGGGCGCGTCGTATTGTGATAGGTCTTGGCGGAAGCTGCACCAATGATGGTGGTTTGGGATTTTTGCAAGCATTGGGGGCTTGCATTACAACTTCTGATGGTGAACCTCTTGCTCCAGGCTTGGCAGGTTTACATCAGCTTGCCTCGCTTGATTTAACACCTGTTGCAGATAAACTCGCTGGTATAGAGCTTATTGCACTAACCGACGTAAATAATCCGTTGGTAGGGCCTCGCGGGGCGCTTGCCGTGTTTGGCCCTCAGAAGGGCCTAGCATATAGCGACACACATGAGCGGGCAATGCGTGTATATGCGCGTGTGCTTGATACCGCGCGTCTGCCGTTTGCTGAGCACGGGCGTTCGTTTTCGTCGGTTGCAAGTGTGCCGGGCGCTGGAGCGGCAGGTGGCTTAGGCGCGGCATGTTTGGCGGTGGGCGCACAGCTTGTTTCGGGAGCAGAGTTTATGCTCGATACCTTGGGTTTTAATAAGCTTCTTGAGAATACTGACCTTGTGATAACTGGCGAGGGTCATATGGATGTCCAAAGCGCGCAGGGAAAAGCCCCGCTTGCAGTTGCTCGCCGAGCCCAGTGTGTTAGCGTGCCGGTTGCGGCTGTGGTGGGCAGTTGCGATAGCAATATAGAGCAGGTATATCAGCGAGGAATTGACCTTATGGTGCCGGCTGTGCATGAGCCAATTTCGCTCGATGAGGCGCTTAATCGGGGGACAGCACAAAAGAACATCGAATTTGCGGGCGAGACGGTGGCACGCGCGTGGTGCTTGCGCCGGTAGTAGGGTTGAGGCCCAATTAGGCGAATGTGCAACAAAAACACCGTTTGGTTGTACATTGAATGCAACGAAAGCGCTCTTTCGTTGTACAGCGAATGCAACAAAAACTCGATTCGTTGCATTCAATGTGCAACGAATGTAACGAATACAACAAAAGCAGCTAAAGCCGTTTTCAGTGGCAAGGTGGGTGAAACCTGTTATACCCGCTGATACCTGCGACTCCGCGTATTCCCATCAGCAAAAACTAGTCCGCGCTCTATAAGTGCATTGATAAGGCGGATACTCTTCGATTTTTCAAAACCAAGCTCTTGGTCGAGTTCGGCGCGTGTGTAAGCCTTGCCATATGCCATAGCGCGCAACATTCGCGCCTCGTCTTTGGAAAGTTCGGTAGTTGAGCCCAGCACAGGAAGAACAACCGTTATTGAGTGTGCTTCTACCTCAAATTGAGGTGACTCTTGAGCCTCTTTATATGCTGCTTGAATACGGATAACACCAGTTCCAAACTTTTCGATGATTCCCAAACGGTAAAACGTGTCAGCAAGAATTGGATTGCGAAGAATTGAGACGCGCCCATTAAGATACTCGCGTTCAGACAAATCGGCAGGTAGTCCCCCGGGTGAGGAGATTTCAACTTTGTCGGGAAAGATACTGATTCTAATGCGAGCATTAAGGTCCCACGTGCGATGTACCAGCGCATTGGCAACAGCTTCGCGATACGCTTCACGCGGTATGAGGTCAACCCTTGTACGCACCACCCCCTCGATGCGCTCAATGCTGAGATGCCGCTCGTAGCTATCCATGGCAACCTGCAATTGAGTTAGCAGTGAGCTGCCTTCAGAGGTGATGCGGTCGCGAATTTCGTTAATTGAAGCACCAAACACCACAATATCAATTCCGGGGTAGTTATTTTCATCGGCAAGCAGCGCGGCGGCTCGATTGAATTGGTTGCGCTGTAAAAGACCAAGCGTTTTAAGTATGTCTTCATCAAAGGTATTAACCCCAAGTTGCTGTTTAAGCGCGGTTTCTAACACATGAAAACTGAGGTTGGTGTCGGGAGCGGGCAGTGCGTCAAAGCTTAAATTTTCGCTTAAGATAATAAGCCTGTTAAGTTCGAGCCTGTCTATGGCAACGGTTGATGTGTCGCTTCGTCTATAAGCCTGTCCTTTGTACAAGTAAGGACCGTTATGCCCTCGATAAACTTTGAGGGTAATGGTGCGTGTATCCTGGTCTTTTATAATTTCAAACTGTGGCCGCGGAAGTATGGCATCGTTGATAGCGTGCTCAATTTTGAGGGCTGTTTCTTCTAGCGAATCCAGCCCTATGTTATGACCATTGTCGTCAACCCCAAATATGACTTCACCGTCATGAAAGTTTGCATATGCGCTAACAGTTTTAAGAAAACTCTTTGCATATACTGACTTAAGCTCCAGCTGAGAAGATTCGTGCACGAGAATTCCTTTCGTTGCAATTTCTTGATTAACTATATAAAAGATAGAACAAATATGCAACGAAAGCGCTCTTTTGTTGTACATCGAATGAAACAAAAATGTGATTCGTTGCATTTTGTCATGCAACGAATGTAACGAATACAACAAAAGTAGCTAAATCTCATACCTGGCTCTATATACTGGTGACGGTTTTAGAACCCCAGATGTCCAAAAAATCCAGTTATTATATGAATATGTTGTGTGCACAGTAGCATTTTCATGGAATTGCAAGCCCACTCGACGCCTCGAATAATAACCGTTATTATTGGTTTTCAAGTCGTATAGGCTTGAAGGGTACGGATGACGTTATGTTCCGAATCTGGTCAGATCCGGAAGGAAGCAGCCATAAGGAGCCTCTGGCGGGCATCCGTTCCCTTCAAGCAGATACGGCTTTTATTTTTTGAAAACCCTACTATCTACCTGCGATTTATTTTGTTCAACAGTCCCCACCGAGGCAAAAATAATCGGGGGGGGGGGCTTTCGTTGTGCTATATGGCAATTGTGCACAGGCATGAGAGACCTTAAAAAGAGACAAGATGCGCAATCTGTTCAGTAAAAAATGCATGCTTATAAGCATGTACCAGCAAGAATATTATTAAGAGCAATTATTGTTAATTACTTTTTACTAGACTATAGTGAACCAGTTACTGCTGTTTTTTAAGCTCAGCGGTAATTCTATACGTAATCAATGGACGGCGAAGGCGCGCTGTTCGGGATGAAATGGGAGTTTGGTATGGGGAAGCTTGAAGGGCTCAAAGGGTTCGGAATAGGAATTTTAGCATCGCTGCTGTCGCTGTCTCCTGTCTTGGAGACGGCATCGCTTTATGCGAGTGCCTATACTGCCCAGATGGCACCGCTGGTGGCATATGCCGAAAGCGCTGCTGCCGCTGAGGAAGAGTCTACTCGTACTCAGCCAAGCACTCAGCCAAGCGAAGAGCCAAATACCCAGCCCGCAGAGGCTTCGCCAAACGAGGAGCCAAATACCACCCAGCCAACAGAGGCAGAAGATGCCATCCCGCAAGCTACCCCAACAGAGGCCCCACATCCCCTGCAAATAACGCCACCCTTCGTTCTGCTACAGATAGCGCGCCTTCAGCAGCCGATACTCCTGCTTCTCCTGACACCGCCGACGGCCCCGATATTAACAATGCAGATATTCTGTCAATAGGGGACTTCCTTTACTCTAAGAGCAAGCAGAGCATTGTGGCGTATCGTGGGAGCAGTACCACGCTTGAAATCCCCGCTACCTTAAGCAAAGATGGCGAGACCTATCCAGTTACTTCGATTGCAGAACATGCCTTTGACTTCGCCAAAACCGGTGTAAAGCTTACTGAGCTTACCTTACCCGATGGTCTTGTCAGCATCGGCGAGGGTGCCTTCGCGTTCAATGCCCTCACCAAGCTTGTGTTGCCACGTACGGTAGCAGACCTTGGTGATGAAGCCTTTGCTTACAACAAGCTTTCAAGCTTAGAACTTGCTGGAGCTGAAGACCCTGCCACAGCCAATGACCCCGTAGCTCTAAAGACCATAGGTGCCAAGGCTTTTTTGAACAACGAGATAGCCGCACTTGATTTTGCATCCTATACAGCCCTAACAGAAATCAAAGCATCAGCCTTCTCAGGTAACCGCCTTGAAACACTGAATCTTCCTGCTTCACTCAAAGCCATCGGTGATAGCGCCTTTAAGGATAACCAGCTTGCTGAGCTTGTTTTGCCTGATGCTATCGAGACAGTTGGAGTCGGCGCTTTCTATGACAACAAGCGCTATGTATTTTTAACCGGCGGAGCTGCCTCAGCAGTATCAACCGATGTTGAGCGTGGTCACTTTGGTTCAATCTATCGTCCTATTACGCTGTGGGTGAAAGGTATCGACGCGGTTAGCAACGAAACAATCCTGAGCCCGCGCGAGATTTCTAACAATCCATATAGCGAAACCACGCGCGACAAGCTCATGTTTGTGGGCAACGATACTGCCAAGATTGTGCCGCCGGTGCTGCCAAAGTATGTTGCAGATACGCCCGCGTTTGCATTCACTAATGAAGCGCTTGCACAAAATTCAAAAGACAACCCTGTTATTCTTACCTATAAGCCTAACTCCACCAACCCTATGTTTCACGGTTTGACGGTGCTCCAAATTAATGTAGACGGAACCTATAACCTGCTTGATGGCGTTACGGCAACTGATGGTCAGGGTAACGATATTACTGATCGCATTACGGTTAAGCCAGACCGCATTGACACAAGTGCTCCCAGTGAGATGCAAGTTGTTTATTCGGTTACCGACCAGTCGGGCAACAGCGCAACTGCTACACGTTTGGTGCTTGTTGGACTAGATCCTATGGAGCGCGAAACCGGCAAAGGCTGGTTGATGAAAGACTTTACCTATGATGGAGATACCGTTACGGGACTCTCGGAAAGCGGTAAAGAAAAGATTAAAACCAATAAAGATGTGGTGCTGCCGTCCTTTAACCCAACAACGCCTGAAGGAACGCTCATTCGTTCTATTGGTGCATCTGCGTTTATAGGTCAAGGTATTGCCTCGGTTGATATTCCTGAGTCAGTAACCTCAATTGAACGACAAGCATTTGACAGTAACGCTCTCACAGAGATTAAACTGCATGAGGGATTGACAACTATCGACGACGATGCTTTTGGAGGAAACCGTCTTATATCGGTGAGTATACCAAGCACAGTCAAATTCATCGGGGTTCGAGCCTTTAAGGAAAACCGACTCTTAACTATCGATTTTGCTCCAGGTCTAGAGTTTATTGGTGCTGAAGCTTTTGCTGATAATGAACTAGCAACCCTTGCCTTCCCTAATACCTTAAAGAAGGTCGGACGTAAAGCTTTTGTTCGCAATAAACTTGTAGATGTTGCTTTTAATGATGGCCTGCAGAGTATTGAAGACGCTGCATTTCTAGGGAATCTCCTTACAGCAATTGACTTACCTTCTACCTTAACAACTTTAGGCAATGAGGTATTCAAAAACAATCAGTTGAAGAATGTAGAAATTCCTGCTTCGGTGACTGAGATGGGTGAAAGCGTATTTGAGAATAACCTGATAGAGTCGTTTACATGGAATAGCCCACTCACTAAAATTCCTTTTCGTACATTTAGGGATAACCATTTGCGTGAGTTTTCTGTTCCTAACCATATAACCGAGCTAGCCAGTGGTTCTTTCGAAGGCAATCGCTTTGAAAAAGTTGACATTCCAAGCACTATAACCTCAATTGGGAGTTATGCGTTTCATAACAACTACAACCTAAAAACACTTGCTTTGCACGAAGGTATTGTCTCAATTGGGAATTATGCGTTTAGCGGTACGGCGCTTGAGATGGAGCGCTTTGAGACACCTTCGACCCTGCGCAGTATTGGAGAACGTGCGTTTTATGGCGGAGAAAGTTCCAAAGTTAAGATGATAATTAAGCACCTTGTGCTAAATGAAGGTCTCACGTCACTCGGTAGTGGTGCATTCGCTAACGTATATCTTCAAGATGTGTCTATTCCTGAATCGGTAACTGAAATCAAAGATTACACTTTCAATAATAACAATTTAACGCGGCTTGATATTCCTTCAAAGGTGACAAGTATTGGCTATGCTGCATTTAAAAATAATTACATCAGTCATTTGAATTTGCCAAAAGGTCTACTATATATACATGCTCATGCATTTGAAAATAATAGGAATCTGAGAGAGCTCAATTTACCCTCGACGGTTAAGACAATTGAATATTCTGCGTTTGCGAATAATAAGATTGGTAAATTAGACGTTCCCGCTTCAGTGGAGCGAATTGAATCTTCTGCGTTTGAATATAATCACTTGCGTGAAATAAATCTTAAAGATTCGCTGGGCCATCTTGGTTATGATGCATTTTCAAGTAATCATTTAACCGATGTTCGGCTGCCCGTACGTATTACCGAAGTTCCCGAATCAGTCTTTTCTAACAATCGTATTTCTCATTTTGAGCTCGCACCCAACACGACGCGTATTGGCAGAGGAGCATTTGAAAATAATCAGCTTAGTGATGTCCATATTCCCGAGGGTGTTTTGTCTGTTGGCGATGGTGCGTTTAGAAACAATTTAATTGAAACATTGACTTTGCCGGAATCGTTGACGGATATAGATAGGGAGGCTTTTAGGGCTAATAAGCTCAGTACAGTTGATATTCCCGCTGCTGTTACCAAACTTGGTGATAAAGCGTTTAATAGTAATAGGCTGAGCACAGTTACTATTCCCAACGATAGCCATTTAACAACTATTGGAGATGGGGCTTTTACGGGTAATAAGCTCACTGATCTCAGGTTGCCCACAAGTGTAACTACGCTGCCAAGCGGTGTACTCAACAATAATCCGGGTTGGAATGAAACCCCCGGCCGCGTTCGCGTTATGGTTCGCGATGAGGGAGATAATCTTGTTAACCCCCATAATCTTGCGGGTGGTGCAGGACATCACGTTAATTCAAGCATTGTTCGCATAAACCATGTGCTTGAGGGAAGCGGTCAGCCTATTGCAGAACCAAACACTCATGTTGCAACTATAGGTGAGCGGGTAACGGTTATTCCAAAAGAGACAGCTGCTTATCAACCGGTATCAACAGATGCTGTCTCGGCGACGGTTACCGAAACACCCAACTCGATTGATATTTCTTATCGGCAAAACCCAAACTTTAAGCCCGATGCCGTGACGGTAACGGTGAATCATGCCTCAGGTAATGGTAGGGTTGATACACAAAAACCAAATGGCCTCAAGCAGTTTAGTGTGGGCTCTGAGATGCCAATCGTGTTGAGGCTTCAAAGCAGTGGCGATTTGGGCACCATACCTAATGCTTGGCTGGTACTGGACCTTAATAGTCCTGTTCCAGGCGGTCATGTTCCCGAAGATATTACGTGGCCAAGCAATATGGCAAGTTACGCAAAGTCGTGGAAGGTAGAAAATGGCCAAGTTAAGATTGAGCTGAAAGATCCAGTTTCTTCGAGTACCTCTTTAGAGATTCCTTTGTTCCTTAGGTTTAAAAAAGGCGAAACCCCGAACCAATTTGTACTTGACCTCACAGGAAAAGCGCGCCTCGTTCAGAATGATCAAATTCTTAAAAGCTCGGATACCTCAGAGCCTATTGGACTTCTGGGTTTTGCAAATAGTAGACAATTTTATAAGAGTACAGATAAAGATTTAATCATGGGAGCGGCTGATCCTGAGGGTTATATTGCAGAAGGTACTGACCTGCCTATAAAATTTACTTATGTTACTTCTAGTTCTGATAGGTATACTACGTACCGTGAGATTAACCGCATCAAGCTAAAAGACATTATCCCAACTTATACTGGTAAAGATGAACATGGCGTTGTCCATAACGATTTAAAGGCAAAATTTGTGCCTGAGTTGAGTCCGGGTTGGAAGCTTAGTGCCGATGGCGAGTCTGTTGAACTTGATGAAGAGTTGAGCAATACAACAGGTGGTACTAGTAGCCTTGACGTTCCGGTGCATCCCATCTATTTCCGCTTCCCGCGTGCTAAAGTTGATTCGCGTTATAGAAATCGTATGAGTGGAACTATGTATGGTGTAGACCGGCGCGGTGTACTTAACGGCAGCTATGAAGAAATACAGAAAAAATTTAAAGGAAAAGATACGGTTTGGGAAGAAGAGCCGTTAAATGAGAGGAACTCATCGGTTGAAGACACGATTAAGGCTTATACCCTTTCTACTCCCACCGATCCTGCAAATGTACCCCAACAGGGTGCATATATATATGTGCGCAATGCATCATTTTATGGCACCAATTCGTCGATGACATCAGTTCAAGACACCCCGCGTTCTCAGTTTTTGAGTTATAACTTCAAAAATAAAGATTTTAATGTGAGTGGCCGTATGCCCTTTGTATCTAAGTCTAGGTATGGCGGACATTATGCAAATGCATTTAGAGATAATGACGAGGATCGTCACGAAGAGTTTGTGTGGGCAACCCGCGTGGTGGTGGAAGGCGGTAATGTTGAGCGCCTAGCTATCAATCAGTTTGGACTTGATAGTCGTATGTACTACACGGGTTTCAAGATTCCAAAAGATTTTAAGAAAGGTGAGCTCACCGTCTATGATGGTGACAATATGACAGGTAATGTGTTGCTGAAGCAAACTGTCTATGGTGACCGCTTTGATTTCCCAGAGGCTATTCGTAAAAAGGTCAAGTCTTTCAAACTTGAGTTTGAAGGTAAAGTTGATAATACTCCAGTGACTACTACATATATCGATATGCCGGTATATAGCCGGTTGCTTAATCCAGACGATTCTCATTTTGTGAGCGCTGGTGCGAATGACAGTGGTTTATCCGCTGTTAACCGTTTCTATGCGAAAGCATCGTTTGAATTGGATGGGACCGCAAGCGATAGAACAACACCGTGGACAGCAAGTAGGTCTGATGACACTGAGTATATTTTAATTGTTCCATGGGAGAGTCGGTACAGTTTGGTAAAGACACTGCGCGATGCAGAGAAAGTGCGTGATTATAACGAACTGCTTTATTACGACTTGAGCACATCGTTTACCAAGCCTGAAAAATCGACCATTGAATCCTTTAAGTTCTTGGACCTCTTGCCCAAGTCAGTTGAGCCAGTTGAGGTTCAGTATTCGCAAAACTTCTTGGATAATGCTGTTAATCCAAGCTATGAGTACATCGAGAATTTTGAGAACACGGGGCGTTGGGCTGTTGTTGTTAAGGCGGATTCATATAATCCGGGTGGCGAGGACATGGTTGCAGCCGAGCAAAAGTTTATGACACTGGTTGCGCGTACCACTACCGATCTTGAGACAAGTACCGCTGTGGTTAATGAGGCATACCTGACTGGTCAGGGAGATTCTGCTTGGTCAGCAGGAGGTTCAAAGCCAGGGTTTAAGTTCTTTAAGGACGACAAAACGGTACTTTCGGCTACAGCATCGTTCCCTGTATTTTTGGGAGCAAAGCTTGAGGGCTTCAAGTATATTCGTCGTAAGGGTTCCCCTTTTTGGTCGCCTCGTTCTGTGCGGTTAGAATCTGAAGAGGCTTTTGAGTACCGGTTGGAGGTTAATAACGCTACGTCAAGCACTGTGAAAGATGTTCAGATTTTTGATGTTTTGCCCTATAACAAAGACACGCGTGTTGTTGCAAACGAGGACGATGTCTACGTTGACCGCAATACTGATATCAGTGCCCGTAAGAAAGGCGGCGCACTGGTAGAGGATCGAGCACATATGACAGGGCCTATTCGCTCTGGCGATGGCTATGCGGATGACTATGATGTGTACTACACCACTGCTGACTCAACAACGCTCAAAGGGCGCCCTGCCGCTGAGGTTGTTGGCGATACATCACTTTGGGTTACAGCCGATCAGATTGGTGACTGGGGTGCGGTAACGGCATTTAAGATTATTGCCAAGCCTGGTCGAAGTGTTCCGGGTAATTCATCGCGCAATTTCTACGTTGATATGAAGGCGCCTAAAAACGAAGATTATATGTTTGATGGCGACAAAATGTATAACACCTTTGCACAGCGTTCAGGCAATACTGGTTTATTTATTGAGGGCAACTCGGTTGAGGCCGAGATGTATTCAAAGCGCGGTATCTTACAGGTGAAAAAGCTGAGCCGCGATCCGCTCAAGCCAGGCGAGACCCACACGCCGCTTGCTGGGGCGAAGTTCCGTCTGTGGGCAGTAGCGCGCGAAGACCTTGATGAAGACGATGCTATTACAACCTTGGGTGATTATAGGGTGCTTAAGAACCCGATTGTCGTTACCCACAACGGTGCCGAGGTAGATGAGCTCACCACCAACGCTTCGGGCGTGGCATTGTTTACTGAGCTTAAGATGAACCGCGACTATGTGATTGAAGAAGTGTCTTCACCTGAGGGTCACAAGATTGTTGATAAATATACGTTGGTTAACGGAGAAGATTTACGCAACGACACCAACCACTATAAAGAGGTTGAGGTTATTAACCAAAAGCTCTACAAGCCAACGCCTATTGAGCCGCTCACCGGCACGCTTGAATTCTATAAGGTTGATGCCACTGGTTTACCCATTCCTTCAACAGGCTTTACCCTTGAGGGCGGACCGAAAGGACCAAATCACGTTAAGCGCTTTGTTCTAAGTAGCGAAACCGGTTTGGTGCGCTTTGAGAATCTGCCGCTCTTTGGTGAGGAATATCCGTATACCTTAACCGAGACTAACCCGCGTGGTGCCTTGCACCCTATTGACCCCGTTACGGTGAGGTTTAAGAATAACGGTGTGCAAAAGCCGGTTATAAACCTGGGTTCCATCAAAAACGATAAGGGCGACTTGCTGGTTGCCAAGCTTGGCATCTATAGCCTGAAAGAGCAAAACAATCCAATCCATAAGCTTACGCGCAACTCGGGTAGGCGTTTGGCAGGCGTTGAGCTGCAACTGCAAGATAAGGGCGGAGCAGTGCTTGAAGCTGCTAGAACAAACGCTCGCGGTGAGGCAGTCTTTAAAGAGCTTGAGATTGGGCGCGATTACTACATTTTTGAGCCAACAGTGCCTCCAACCATGCGCAACTATGAGAATGCGGCAACAAATAACCGCGTTAAGGTGCGCATTGAACGCACTGGTGTTGTGTGGGTCAATGATGTTCAATCCAGTAACAACTATGCTGTTATGCCTAACTTCCCCGAGCGCAACACCAACCGCGTTGACCTTATTAAGACCGATGAGAATGACAACCTGTTGCCAGGTGCAGTATTTGGTTTGTTTGAGGCCGAGAAGCCGGCTGACGGTCAGGAGCCGGTCTTTACACAAATTGCAACTCAGACAACCGATGATGCGGGTCAGCTGAGCTTTGAAGACTTTGGTGTCGATACCTCAGTGAGCCCGCATAGGCAGGTTGCGCGTGTTTATGAGATACGCGAGCTTACGTCACCCGTTGGTTATGTGGCGCGCTTTAAGCCGTTCCGCTTTGAGACAAGTGACGACACGCTGGTATATTTCAGTCTTGAAGCGATGAACCCATCTATTCACGTCAAGCTTAAGAAGTTTGATGCTGATAATCGATCCAAAGCGCTTCCGGGTGCTGTCTTTGGTTTGTATGCTGGCGCAGCAGGCGAAGGTGTGCCGCTTGAGCAGGCAACAACCAACGCCGAGGGCGAGATTGAGTTTGCGTATCGCGATTTTGATATGAGTAAGACCTACTCTATCAAAGAGATTACCGCGCCTGATGGATATGCAACAGCCGATACCTCTGAGGTGCAGATTATTGACCTGCCTGGTTTGAACAGGCAGGGACAGTTTGACGGCAAGCTAACCTACACTTTCTATAACCGTCCGGTTAAGGGTCGCCTTGAGCTTCTTAAGTTTGGCGAGCTAGGAAGTATGGCGTTGTCGGGGGTTCAGTTTACGCTGGTAGACCCAAGCACGGGCGCCAATCACGAGGCTGACCGTGTGGTAGAGACTGACGCACAGGGTAGTGCGAGCTTTACAGACCTCACTATAGGTAAAGAATATAAGCTCAGCGAAACGCGGAGCTTGCCAGGCTATCGTAGCGACGAGCATCAAAACATTGCCGTTCGAATTAACTCGTCGGCAACGGTTCGCCTTGAGCTGGTTAACCACGTAACGCCAGTACCATTTAGTTTTAGCAAGCAAGACAAGGCAGAGCACCCGATTATCGGTGCGCAATTCCGTATGGAGCGCGAGCTCTTGCCAGGTGTGTATGTTGAGCCTGTTATGCAGAGTTCTGACCAGACTGGTCAGGTGAGCTTTACGCATCTGGTTCCCGGACAGGTATATCGCCTGACCGAGGTAGATGTATCTAGTGCAAGCTCTGATGTGCCGCATGGTGCCGATAATGGCTGGCAGCGCTTTACCGGTTCATGGACGGTAAAGCCGGTGTTAGCTGTTGAAAACGGTGCTCCAAAGATTGAATACGAGGTAGTACGCCAGCCTGATGGTGAGGCTATTGCTATGCCTCTGACTGTGGTTAATGAGCGCGTTGAGCCAACTCCGGTAACCGTTAAGGTGAAAAAGACTTTTAATGGCGGTACAGCGCTTAATCCGCTGCCGAGCTTTAAGGCGGTGCTCACTCGTTATAACGAGGCAAATGAGAAAGAGACTGTTGGCGACGCAAAGGCTATGACACGTGTAGATGGCGAAGCTGCGTTAACGCTTTCTGCTGAGTGGACGGGTCTGGATTATGATTACTATGACGCAACGGCACGGGCATGGAAGCCTTGGCGCTACGAGGTAGAAGAACAGATTGAGGGTGCGGGTGCAGACAGCTATAGCGCAAACGTGACACTTGATGCTGCAAACAGCAACACAACACTCCGTCAGTTCAACATTGTTAATACCTACACACCTGCCGTCGCTGATGTAACAGCTACTAAGACTTGGAGTGGTGGCGAGGCGCTCGGTGACCGTCCGACGGTTTACTTTAAGCTCTTCCGTGCTTTGGGTGATGGTGCTGCAGAGGCGGTGGCTGGTGCTGATATTAAAGAGCTGTCCAATGGTACAAGCTCGGTTGTATGGAACGCTTTGCCTAAGACTGATGCCACCGGTGTTGCCTATACCTATTCTGTACGAGAGGTAGATGCACAGGGTGCAGATGCAACGCCTAACGATTACACCAAGGATGAGAATGGTCTTTCGGTAACAAACACCTACACCTCACCTACCGCAGATGTATCTGCTACCAAGACTTGGGTTGGTGGCGAGGCATTGGGTGACCGCCCAACAACCCACTTTAAGCTGTTCCGTGCTGTTGGCGGAGCTGACGCAGTAGCTGTTGAAGGTGCAGACATTAAGGAACTGCCAAACGGGACAACGTCAGTAACTTGGGCACAGATGCCTGTTAACGACGAGCATGGCAACGCCTATACCTACTCAGTGCAAGAAGTGGATGAGCATGGCGCACCTGCAACGCCCACCAATTACGAGAAGGTTGAGAGCGGTCTTGCAGTAACCAATACCTATGTATCACCGACATCAAGCGTGCGCGCTACTAAGATTTGGACTGGCGGTGAAGCACTGGGCGGTCGCCCGACCACGTACTTCAAGCTGTTCCGAGCTGGTGGTGCAGCTGATGCGGTGGCTGTTGATGGTGCAGAACTCAAGGAGTTGCCGAATGGTACGACATCAGTAGAGTGGGCAAATATGCCAACAACTGATGCAAGCGGCAACTTGTATACCTATTCGGTACTTGAGGTCGATGAACACGGAACCCCTGCTGCTCCTGCTAACTACAACAAGGTAGAAAGTGGCTTGAGTGTCACCAATACCTACACCTCACCTACCGCAGATGTATCTGCTACGAAGACTTGGGTTGGTGGAGAGGCATTGGGTGACCGCCCAACAACCTATTTCAAACTCTTCCGTGCTATCACCGGTGGAAATGCCGAGGCAGTGGATGATGCAGAGATAAAAGAGCTGCCACACGGCACAACAAGTGTGAGTTGGTCTGCTCTCCCAACAACTGATGCTAGTGGTAATACCTACACCTACTCAGTGAAAGAGGTAGACGCTCAGGGCTCAGACGCAGTTCCTACCAACTACAAAAAGACTGAGAATGGTCTTGGTGTCACTAACACCTATGTATCGCCAACCGCAGATGTATCTGCCACGAAGACTTGGGTTGGTGGCGAGGCGTTGGGTGACCGTCCAACAACCTACTTCAAACTCTTCCGCTCTATTCCAAACGGAGACGCAGAAGCAGTAGCTAATGCTGAAACTAAAGAGTTGCCAAACGGCACCACTGAGGTTAGCTGGCAAGCACTGCCTACTCACGACGAGCACGGCAATGTCTATACCTACTCAGTGCAAGAAGTTGACTCACACGGAACCCCTGCTGCTCCTGCTAACTACAACAAGGTAGAAAGTGGCTTGAGTGTCACCAATACCTACACCTCACCTACCGCAGATGTATCTGCTACCAAGACCTGGGTTGGTGGCGAGGCGCTCGGTGACCGCCCAACTACCTACTTCAAGCTCTTCCGTGCCGTTACCGGTGGAAATGCCGAGGCAGTAGATGATGCAGAGATAAAAGAGCTGCCACAGGGCACAACAAGTGTGAGCTGGTCTGCTCTGCCAACAACTGATGCAAGTGGTAATACCTACACCTACTCAGTAAAAGAGGTAGACGCTCAAGGCTCAGACGCAGTTCCTGCTAACTACAAAAAGACTGAGAATGGTCTTGGTGTCACCAACACCTATGTATCGCCAACCGCAGATGTATCTGCCACCAAGACCTGGGTTGGTGGCGAGGCGTTGGGTGACCGTCCAACAACCTACTTCAAACTCTTCCGCTCTATTCCAAACGGAGACGCAGAAGCAGTAGCTAATGCTGAAACTAAAGAGTTGCCAAATGGCACCACTGAGGTTAGCTGGCAAGCACTTCCTACTCACGACGAGCACGGCAATGTCTATACCTACTCAGTGCAAGAAGTTGACTCACACGGAACCCCTGCTGCTCCTACTAACTACAACAAGGTAGAAAGTGGCTTGAGTGTTACCAATACCTACACCTCACCTACCGCAGATGTATCTGCTACCAAGACCTGGGTTGGTGGCGAGGCGCTCGGTGACCGCCCAACTACCTACTTCAAGCTCTTCCGTGCTATCACCGGTGGAAATGCTGAGGCAGTAGATGATGCAGAGATAAAAGAGCTGCCACAGGGCACAACAAGTGTGAGCTGGTCTGCTCTGCCAACAACTGATGCAAGTGGTAATACCTACACCTACTCAGTAAAAGAGGTAGACGCTCAAGGCTCAGACGCAGTTCCTGCTAACTACAAAAAGACTGAGAATGGTCTTGGTGTCACCAACACCTATGTATCGCCAACCGCAGATGTATCTGCCACGAAGACTTGGGTTAACGGTCCTAGCGAGCACCCAGCTGTTTGGTTCAAGCTCTTCCGTAAGATTGAAGGCAGCGATCCTGAGGCAGTGCCAAGTGCAGAAGCAGCTATTAAAAAGCTGGAAAACGGCACTACAGAGGCAACTTGGTCGGCAATGCCCACCACTGACCCAAGCGGCAAGACCTATCAGTATTCTGTGCACGAGGTCAATGAGCAGGGCGATGACTTTACGCCGACTAATTACACGAGTGCTGTTTCTGATAACGGCCTAACGGTAACTAACACCTACGTCATTCCTAAGAATGGTGAGGCACGGGCTACTAAGACTTGGGTTAATGGTTCGACGGTACAAAGTGATATTTGGCTGCGTCTGTATCGCCAGATTGAGGGTGGGCAGCCCGAGGCTGTTCCTTCCGCGGAGGCGCCATTGCATCAGCTGACGGTGGGTACTACCGAGACAAGCTGGAACAATCTGTCTCAGACCGACATTAACGGTAACGCCTACACCTTCTCTGTAAGAGAGGTAGACGAGCATGGTGACCCAACACAACCAGAAAACTTTACTAAGCTTGAAGATGGTTTGACTGTTACCAATACCTATGTAGTGCCAACTATTGAGGTCAAGGCTATTAAGACTTGGGTCAATGGTCCTGCCACGCATCCCGATGTCTGGTTTAAGCTCTTCCGCAAGGTCGAAGGCGGGCAACTGGAGGAAGTTGATACCAACAAAGCTCCTATTAAGAAGCTGGAAAATGGCACTACAGAGGCGAGCTGGGCTAATCTTGAAAAGACGGATATTGAAGGCAGAACCTATGAGTACAGCGTTCAAGAGGTTGATGCTAACGGTGCCGACTTTACGCCCGAGCACTACATCAAGACAGAAAACGGACTTAAGGTAACCAATACCTACGAGATTCCTAACCGTGGTTCTGCTCGTGCTACCAAAGCTTGGGTCAACGGCCCTGCCGAGCACCCAGCTGTCTGGTTCAAGCTGTATCGCCAGATTGCTGGTAGTGAGCTTGAAGAGGTGCCTGCTGCAGAAGCTCCAATCCAGAAGCTGGAGAATGGCACTACACAGGTGCTTTGGAACAATCTGTCTCAGACCGACATTAACGGTAATGCCTATACCTTCTCGGTTAAGGAAGTAAACGAGCAAGGCGCAGACTTTACGCCAGAGAACTACACAGCGGAAACTTCTGTTGATGGTTTGACGGTAACTAATACCTATGTCATTCCTAAGACCGCTGAAGCCACTGCTCATAAAGCGTGGGTTAATGGCCCTGCCGAGCACCCAGCGGTATGGTTCAAACTGTATCGTCAGGTAGAAGGTGGACAGCCAGAAGCAGTACCTACTGAGGAAGCTCCTATCAAGAAGCTGGAAAACGGTACCACCGAAGTCAGCTGGACAGGTCTTTCCAAGACTGACATCAATGGCAACGCCTATACATTCTCTGTACATGAGGTTAACGATCAAGGCGTAGACTTTACGCCGGAGAACTACACAGCAGAGACTTCTAATGACGGTCTGACGGTAACTAACACCTATGTCATTCCTAAGACCGCTGAGGCAACTGCACACAAGACTTGGGTCAATGGTCCCGCCATCCACCCGACCGTCTGGTTCAAGCTCTTCCGCGCAATTGAGGGTGGACAACCAGAGGCAGTACCTGCTGAGGAAGCGCCAATCAAGAAGCTGGAAAACGGTACCACTGAAGCCAGCTGGACAGGTCTTTCCAAGACTGACATCAACGGCAACGCCTACACCTTTACCGTAAAAGAAGTAGATGAACAGGGTTCTGACTTCACCCCAGAGAACTACACAGCAGAGACTTCTAATGACGGTTTGACAGTAACTAATACCTATGTGCCTCCTACTGCAGGTCGAGTGAGCGCCTCTAAGGTTTGGGTCAACGGCCCTGCTACGCATCCCGATGTCTGGTTTAAGCTTTATCGCATGATTGCGGGCGCACAGCCTGAGGAAGTACCCACTTCAGAAGCACCGTTGCGCAAACTAGAGAACGGTACTACTGAGGTTTTGTGGACCGGTCTTACCCAGACCGACATCAATGGCAATCCGTATACCTTCATGGTGCATGAGGTTAACGAGCAAGGCGCAGACTTTACACCGACAAATTACACCGGTTCAGTATCTGCCGATGGTCTGACAGTAACTAATACGTATGTCATTCCAACGCAGGGAGAAGCGACTGCTACCAAAGCCTGGGTCAACGGTCCGGCCGAGCATCCAACGGTTTGGTTCAAGCTGTATCGCCAGATTGCTGGTGGTGAGCTTGAAGAGGTGCCTGCTGCAGAAGCTCCAATCCAGAAGCTGGAGAATGGCACTACACAGGTGCTTTGGAACAATTTGTCTCAGACCGACATTAACGGTAACGCCTATACCTTCTCGGTTAAGGAAGTAAACGAGCAAGGCGCAGACTTTACGCCAGAGAACTACACAGCGGAAACTTCTGTTGATGGTTTGACGGTAACTAATACCTATGTCATTCCTAAGACCGCTGAAGCCACTGCTCATAAAGCGTGGGTTAATGGCCCTGCCGAGCACCCAGCGGTATGGTTCAAACTGTATCGTCAGGTAGAAGGTGGACAGCCAGAAGCAGTACCTACTGAGGAAGCTCCTATCAAGAAGCTGGAAAACGGTACCACCGAAGTCAGCTGGACAGGTCTTTCCAAGACTGACATCAATGGCAACGCCTATACATTCTCTGTACATGAGGTTAACGATCAAGGCGTAGACTTTACGCCGGAGAACTACACAGCAGAGACTTCTAATGACGGTCTGACGGTAACTAACACCTATGTCATTCCTAAGACCGCTGAGGCAACTGCACACAAGACTTGGGTCAATGGTCCCGCCATCCACCCGACCGTCTGGTTCAAGCTCTTCCGCGCAATTGAGGGTGGACAACCAGAGGCAGTACCTGCTGAGGAAGCGCCAATCAAGAAGCTGGAAAACGGTACCACTGAAGCCAGCTGGACAGGTCTTTCCAAGACTGACATCAATGGCAACGCCTATACCTTCTCGGTTAAGGAAGTAGACGAGCAAGGCGCAGACTTCACCCCAGAGAATTACACGGCAGAGACTTCTAATGATGGTCTGACTATCACTAACAGCTATGTCATTCCTAAGACCGCTGAGGCTACCGCTCATAAAGCTTGGGTTAACGGTCCTGACACCCACCCAACCGTCTGGTTCAAGCTCTTCCGTGCCATTGAAGGCGGACAGCTAGAAGCAGTACCTGCTGAGGAAGCACCTATCAAGAAGCTGGAGAATGGCACCACCGAAGTCAGCTGGACAGGTCTTTCTAAGACTGACATTAACGGTAACGTGTATACCTTCTCGGTACATGAAACTAATGCTGATGGTAACGATGCGGTGCCAACCAACTACGCCCTGTCTATGTCTGAGGACGGCTTAACGGTTACCAACACCTACGTTGCTCCTAAACAAGGTGAGGCTACAGCCCATAAGACTTGGGTAAACGGTCCTGCCGAGCACCCAACCGTCTGGTTCAAGCTCTTCCGCGCAATCGAAGGCGGACAGCCAGAAGCAGTACCTACTGAGGAAGCACCTATCAAGAAGTTGGAGAACGGTTCTACTGAGGTATCGTGGACGCATCTAACCCAGACTGATGAGTTTGGCAACGCCTATACCTTTACCGTAAAAGAGGTAGACGAACAGGGCGCTGATTTCACTCCAGAGAACTACACAGCAGAGACTTCTAATGATGGTCTGACGGTAACTAATACCTATGTCATTCCAAAGACTGCCGAGGCAACTGCACACAAGGCGTGGGTTAACGGTCCTGCCACCCACCCAACCGTCTGGTTCAAGCTCTTCCGTGCCATTGAAGGCGGACAGCTAGAAGCAGTACCTACTGAGGAAGCACCTATCAAGAAGCTGGAGAACGGTACCACCGAAGTCAGCTGGACAGGTCTTTCTAAGACTGACATTAACGGTAACGTGTATACCTTCTCGGTACATGAAACTAATGCTGATGGTAACGATGCGGTGCCAACCAACTACGCCCTGTCTATGTCTGAGGACGGCTTAACGGTTACCAACACCTACGTTGCTCCTAAACAAGGTGAGGCTACAGCCCATAAGACTTGGGTAAACGGTCCTGCCGAGCACCCAACCGTCTGGTTCAAGCTCTTCCGCGCAATCGAAGGCGGACAGCCAGAAGCAGTACCTACTGAGGAAGCACCTATCAAGAAGTTGGAGAACGGTTCTACTGAGGTATCGTGGACGCATCTAACCCAGACTGATGAGTTTGGCAACGCCTATACCTTTACCGTAAAAGAGGTAGACGAACAGGGCGCTGATTTCACTCCAGAGAACTACACAGCAGAGACTTCTAATGATGGTCTGACGGTAACTAATACCTATGTCATTCCAAAGACTGCCGAGGCAACTGCACACAAGGCGTGGGTTAACGGTCCTGCCACCCACCCAACCGTCTGGTTCAAGCTCTTCCGTGCCATTGAAGGCGGACAGCTAGAAGCAGTACCTACTGAGGAAGCACCTATCAAGAAGCTGGAGAACGGTACCACCGAAGTCAGCTGGACAGGTCTTTCTAAGACCGACATTAACGGTAACGTGTATATCTTCTCGGTTAAGGAAGTAGATGAGCAGGGTGACGATTTCACCCCAGAGAACTACACCGGAACGGTATCTAAGGACGGCTTAACGGTTACCAACACCTATGTTGCTCCTACTCAAGGCGAAGCAACAGCTACCAAAGCCTGGGTCAACGGTCCAGCCGCCCACCCAACCGTCTGGTTCAAGCTCTTCCGTGCAATCGAGGATGGACAACCAGAGGCAGTACCCACTGAGGAAGCTCCTATCAAGAAGCTTTCAAATGGCATTACTGAGGTGTCGTGGACGCACTTAACCCAGACTGATGAGTATGGCAACGCCTACACCTTTACTGTGCGTGAGACTGATGCCGATGGTAACGATGCAGTACCCGCCAGCTACGCTATGACTATGTCTGAGGACGGCTTAACGGTTACCAACACCTATGTTGCTCCCACACGGGGAGAAGCAACAGCTACCAAAGAATGGGTCAACGGTCCAGCTACTCACCCAACTGTTTGGTTCAAGCTCTATCGCCAGGTAGAAGGCAGCGACCCAGAAGAAGTGCCTACGGACGAAGCACCGCTGCGTGAACTCGCCAATGGCACTACCGAGGCAAGCTGGACTGGTCTTACTCAAACCGACATCAACGGCAACGAGTACAGCTTCTCAGTGCGTGAGGTTGATGCTGAGGGTAACGATTTTGTACCTGAGCAATACGTCAAGACAGAGAATGGACTTGCGGTAACCAATACCTACGTGGTGCCTAATATGGGCATGGCAAAGGCCAATAAGGTATGGAAAGATGCCCTAGCTGAGCACCCAACCATCTGGCTGCGTCTCTATCGTCAGGTAGAGGGCGGCAAGCCTGAGGCAGTTCCAACGAGTCAGGCAGCTATTCAGCAACTCACCAACGGCACAACTGAGGTAGCTTGGGTTGGTTTGGATCAAACCGATGAGCGTGGCAATGTTTACACCTTCTTGGTACGTGAGGTTGATGCTGCAGGTAACAGCTTTGTTCCTGAGAATTATCGCAAGGCTGAGGAAGGCTTAACGGTTACCAATACCTACGTAGCTCCGCCATCAACGGGCACGCATCGTAAGACGCGAAAGATTCGCAAGACCTTGCCGCGTACGGGTGACCTGACCGCGCTGATGGGTGTTGCCATGAGCAGCCTAGCTGGATTTGCATTTATTGCAGGCGAGCGGATGCGTAAGCTTAAGCGCAAAAAATAAACGCGCAAGCGTAAAATGCACAAATATAGTTGTGTAGTGAAATCCCTCGTTTCGATAGGAAACGAGGGATTTTCTATTATAGTGGCATATATATAAATAGCGGTATTGAGCTAGATATATGAAACAAACAAGTGTGAAAGTAGGCTTTTCTAGCGAGACAGTGAGCGCTGGTAACGCTGTAAGTGGGGGGGGGCTGTCAATGAACACCCAAAATAATGCATTAAGATTTTTCAGCCTGCTATACATAAGTATGTGTATTGCTCTGCTGTCTATAGTTGTTGTGGCGCTTCCCTGCTCCGCACATGCAGACACCCGCACCGAGCTTGACATGACGGTGTTCTCGGCAGATGATCCGCTGAACCCGGATAAGTTGCAAGAAGCAATTACAAATGCCGGCAACACTCATATGCGCATCAAATTGGCACCAGGCGATTATATGCTTCATCAGACGCTTGTCATTCCTGCGGGAGCAGATGTTGAGCTGGTTAATGCTGCCAATGGCGATACGGGTCAGACCTCTCGCTTAGTGCGTGCCGATGGTTTTGACAAAACTCTATTCAAGGTTGAGGAAGGCGCGCAGCTTACGCTTGACGAAACTGCTGGTGGTAGCCTTGAGATTGATAGTCGCGGTACCGCAGTTCCCTCAGCAAATCCAACAGTCTTAATCAATGGCACGGCTATTCTCAATAAAGGTACCATTAAAGGAGCACGAGGTGGATATGAGCAGTTCCAAGCAGCGGTAACCATTGCCGGTGCAAAAGCAAAGCTCATTATGAATGGTGGTTTGATTACCGATAATCATCGATTAGATGATGCGGGACGCGCTCAAAATGGTGCAGGCAATGTTGCCGTAACTAAAGGCTCGTATTTTGAGATGAATGGTGGAGCAATTACAAAGGGTCGCGGTAGTGAAATGTCGGCCAACGCATACGGCGAAGCAGGTGGTGTTGGCGTATTTACCAACAGCTATAATTCGGCAGATGAACAGCTTGGCAGCCGTTTTGTTATGAATGGCGGAGAAATCTCCGGCAACGGCGGGTTTGCGGGTGGTGTTTCGGTCTATAGTTGGATTTATGGCTCTGATATTGCGACATGGCTGGAGCAGGGCACTGCTGAAACAAATGCAAAGAAGACGCGCTGTAGTTTTGTCATGAATGGTGGAACCATTACCAATAACGAATCTGGTTTTGGCGGTGGTGGCGTTCTTGTGTTTGGCAACGCAAGCTTTGAGCTCAACAACGGCACAATCAGCAATAATATTGCTCCATATGGTGGCGGTGTTTGTGCAACCAACTTATTTTCGTGGGTAAATGATTCTCTTGAAGAGGTTGATGGAGAAGGTGGAAATACGGGTTTAGATAAAGCAGCTTATAGCGCTTACCAGCCTGGTAGATTTCATATGAAAGGCGGAGCCATTACCGGCAATCGTGCCTACAATACCGGCGGCGGGGTGAACATTGTTACCTACGATGCCGTGCTTGAGGCAGGCTTGATTGAAAATAACAACGCTGGTCTTGGTGTTGCTGGTTCAGGTCAAGGCGGTGGAGTGTATGTTGGTTCTCATAATTATAAGGCGCAACTTTATGATGCTGTAGTTTATGGCAATAAAGCATCGATGTTTGGTGGTGGCATCTGGACCTGTCCCACCGGCAATATTGACTTGCATATAACGCGTGGAGCGGCGATTTTTGATAATACAACCGGCGACAATCCGCAGGGTTCGTATGGCTTAGATATTGCTCACGATAATTATGGTAGCGTGGGTGCGCAGCGCATGATTCTTGCTAACCGTATGTTGGGCGGCGCACCGGTATCCTATTATTGGGACAATGCCGATGCACGGTTTAATCCAGATAATCCTGGTGAAGAAGTGCATTTTCATGGTGATACAAACAATACTATTATGAATAAGGGTCTCAAAGCAATGCCGGCTGAAGGCGGTTGGGAGCTGGCGACAAGTCTCGCACGCTTGGTGATTCGCAACAATCAGGCATATCGTGGTGCCGGTGTTGGTACCAACGGTGCGGTTATTTTTGGTGAGCCGGAAGAAACTGAGCTCAGCATCACAAAGCGTTGGGTCTATGCAGATGACGGAGCGGAGGTTCCAGCTGCTGAGGTAGATATTAATGTAGTTACAATTGCTGTTGAGCGCCGTGTAGGTAATCAAGTGTACAGGGTTCAGACGCTTAAGCTAACCAAGGAAGAGGGTTGGACAAAAACCCTGACCGGGCTGCCGACCAAAGATGCTGATGGTCAAATGATTACCTATAGTGTTCGTGAGATTGATACTGAGGGAAATACGCTTGTAGAGGCAGTGCCTGCTACCGATAATCCAAAGATATTGACCGTGACTAACCGAGTGTCGCGTACAACAACAGTAACGGCAACTAAGGTATGGGCAGGTGACCCTTTTGAAGGCGAGCGTCCAACTATCTGGTTTAAGCTCTATCGAGCGGTAGGTGATGCTACACCTGAGGCTGTTCAGGGAGCCGAGCTTAAAGAGTTGCCGAATGGTGCAACAGAGGTGAGCTGGTCTGGTCTTGAGCTTACTGATGCGCAGGGTCATCCGTATGTGTATTCTGTTTGCGAAGTAAATGCTACAGGTGAGAATTATGTTCCTGAGCATTACACCAAGATAGAAGACGGGTTGACGGTAACGAATACCTACGACAAACCGCAAGAGCCGCCGGTACCGAGTGAACCACCTGTGCCAAGCGAGCCGCCGGTAACTCCACCGACACCGCCGTCTCCGCCAGCAGGGGATAAGCCTCAGCCCAAAAAACCCAAAGGGCTAAAAAAGCAATATCTGCCTAAGACAAGTGATATGGCAGCCCTTGCAGGCCTAGCTGTCGTTTCAGGTATAAGTGCTGTCTTGCTTGGGGGTTTCAGTCGTAGGAGGTCGCGTTTTTAACGTGTGGGTAATGCGCTAAGAGAGATGGTATTGCTCAGACCTGGTTTAGACGCGGGTAATCTGTAATAGTTAAATGTTGAAAAATGGATAATAAAACAGGGTATCTATGCTGGTAGATACCCTGTTTTACCTTAGTACCACTGTGATTTAAATACCCTTCGTGAGAGCTTATTTATATCTAATAGCTACGTGCAGCTTATATCTGTTGCAGCATAGCTCATATAGCTCATTATTTTTAACACCTCTTATCGCTCCCCCCCCCCCCACAAATTAAGCACCTTATGCATATAATTAGACAATAAATTACCTAAGAAAAATCTGAATAAATTGATTCTCGACGGGTTAATGATACTGTGCTTGTGGTATTTTACAAAGCGTTGTCATTCTTGGATTATAAGTTGATATCGTCATCTTGTAATTTCATCTTAAGGAGATAGGTAACGAAATGGTCAGATTAGCCCTGTCAAGATTTAGCCTTTTGGCTAGTCACGCAAAAAGCACACTCTACACCGTGCTTACTGTTCTTATCTGTGTGGCTCTGCTCATGCATCCAATTCCAGTTTTAGCTGATGAATCAATAATAAGTAATAATGTAGAAGTTGGCCCTGAACTTATCAAGCAGTTTCGGTATGAAAAGAAACTGGATATGACTAATGCCCCTGACAGAACGAGGGTGCCCAGACTTTCTGTCCCTTTTATACTCAGTGAGATACCAGAGGGCAAGGAAGAAGAATACGGTATTGGTAAAGTTGCTGATTCGGACTCGAATACTTTTATTCAAAAGGGTGGGTTTGTTTCAGGAAACGAAGCGGAGTGGGAAGTCGTCACCTTTAATCCCAACGATGCTTATGATGAGAGGCTTACCTATTTACTGGATAACCACCCAGGTGACGGTGATGCCATATTAAATCACAGCATACGATATGACTGGGGGTCGATGTATTCTTCTGACGGTATACAAACCGCAGTTGCAACTTATGATTACCTCAAACATGAAGAAGGATATACTGAATACGATAAGCATGGTTGGCCAGAGGATACCATCGCGTGGCGTTGCTTCCATCAAGGTGCTGGATTGGGCGGCTACGACGATGGCTGTCAGAGCCTGTTAGACTATGGTTTTAGTCGATTTGAGTATTCTTACATCTATAATTTACACGCGAATATTGCCGTAACCTATAGTGCAGGATCGGTACAAAGACCATTGTTTACTCATAAGGATGTTAAATATGACGGATCAATCAATTCAGTATCTAAGTCTTTATGGCGTCCTTGGTCTGTTATGGGAACTCTAGATGCAATTATTGATGATGATACTGATAATGAAACACGCATAGAAGGACTAAGAAAAGCTTATAAAAAAGCTTATTTACAGGATGATATTCCAACATTTGCCGAGCTCCTACCTAAATTGAAAATGGACTATACAACGCCGAATGGAGAAACGCAAGATTATGGTGTAAGGAGATACCTTCTTCGAGAAGGTAAACCCACAGGGGAGGATGCTGATCTGATTGCTTCTAATAATGAGGTCAAAATCCTTGATATTATTACCCAACCTACCGAAGGTAGCGAATTTGAAAATTTCATGCTCTTTAATTCTGTTGAGGAAGCGGATGCTTATTATGCATCTGAAGGTACGAATTCACCTAACCGCCATCTTCCAGCATACATGCGTATTAAGCCTGTAACCTTTGTAAATAGATACAAGCCTGAGATTTCTATCAGCAAGGTGGATGAGAAGGGTGCAGTTCTTGCAGGAGCGGAACTTGTAATTACTCCTAAGGGTTCTGAAGAGGTAGTTGCAAGCTGGACCAGCGGCGGGGAAGCTAAGGCTTTAAGACTTGATGAG
This sequence comes from Collinsella sp. zg1085, assembly GCF_018889955.1. GTDB lineage: Bacteria > Actinomycetota > Coriobacteriia > Coriobacteriales > Coriobacteriaceae > Collinsella. The sequence continues at coordinate 1,621,984 of NZ_CP076545.1, read as the reverse complement.
GGTGATTATGTTCTTAATGAGACGAAAACACCTAAGGGCTATGAACAATTGGGCGAGTTTGGCTTTCATGTAGATGAGAATGGCTCGATTACGGTGGCAGGAACCCATGAGAATGTAGCTGTAGATGGTTCTAAACTTGTAGTAAAGAACGTTAAAAAGACAGTGTCAGAGGGAAATCCACCAGTAAATGGGTCTGATAAGCCAGGTAATCCACCAGTGGACGACTCCAACAAGCCAGGTAATCCACCAGCAGATGGTTCCAGCAAGCCAGGTAATCCGCCAGTAAATGGGTCTGATAAACCGGGCAAATGGACATTACCAAAGACGGGAGAAAATGGGGTCAATCCAGTGCTGTATGCAGGATTGATAGCATTACCAGCTACGTTGTTGTTGGGAATCGGAGCGTTAAGAGGCCGCAAAGAAGAATATGAGCAGTAAAAAGCACAGGCTTGAGGTTTGTTGTAGCAGGTCTTAGCTGTTAAGCAGCAGAATCGTTTTTAGGGCTATAGGATAGGAGCTATCTTATAGCCCTAAATTTATTGGTCTAGCGAAAAAATGGGTGAAAAATCTCATTAAATACCCTTGGCATGTGCCTATATTTTTCCTCTGTAAAAGCCTCTTCGAGGCAGATGGTTTTCGCTATAAAAACTAAGAGGTTGCTGCATGTCGGGAAAGAAGATCTAGAAGAGACACTCTGCGCTATGAGTGACAAAGCTTGTGCATGAGCACTGAAAAGACTTCTATTCTTTAAACTGAGGACCAACTAGATTTCCCACACCGGCACAGCCTGAACCTCGCGCGTTACAGAATAGGGCTCGGTAGTCTGGCAGATTACGTGCCCAAATCCAATTTCGTAACCCGAGAGATTTTCTAGGCAGCTAAAGTTTTTGACGGCATCGCTTGTGATGGTAGCTGCTGTTTTAATCTCCACGGGATGAAGTACGTGACCCTCTTGAATGACAAGGTCGATTTCGCGCTTTTTTGCGTCTCGATAAAACCATACGTCCCGAAGGTTTGCACCTGCATTCATAAAGCTCTTGAGCACTTCAGAGACCACGAATGTCTCAAAGACATGACCGGCGACCGCCCCGTTACGGAGCTGGTCGGGGGTAGTCCACCTTGTGAGGTGACAAACAAGACCTGTGTCCATGAAAAAAATCTTTGGCGTTTTGGTCAGGCGTTTGTCAACATTTGGCCAAAACGGTTGAATTATCCTCACAATATTTGAGGCTTGAAGCACCGAGAGCCATGCCTTGACCGTTTTATGGTCTACGTCGATTGCGTTTCCAATATCAGTGGCATTGAATAGTTGTCCTGACCTTGCAGCACAGGCTATCATGAAGCTATAGAACTTTGTCTCGTCCTGCACGTTGATAAGGTCACGTACATCGCGTTCGAGATATGCAGCTACGTAATCCGAGTAGAAAAGGTTCCAATCGATGGAGTTGTCTTGAAGCTCAGGCATGGAACCCCTGTGGATAATACTCCAGATGTCGAGGTCTTTTACATGCTTGGGCTTGGTAATTCGTGTTGGAACGTAGGAATGTGGACTGTCCGCCATTTCAATTAACTCTCTCAGGCTAAGGGAAGGCATTTCGATAATTCTTATTCTACCGGCCAAGGACTCACTTACGCCCTTCATTAGATGGTACGTTTGAGAACCGGTAAGTACGATACGTCCTTTCTGGCTGGATTGGTCAACTATCCATTTTACAGGGGAAAATAGCTCGGGAACTCGTTGGATTTCATCAATGATTAGCGGTAGGTCATGTGAATCGAAGAAAAGTAGCGCATCTTGCTTTGCTAGCAAGTAATCACGTGGGTTTTCCATTGAGACATAGTTGAAGGAGTTGCCAAGATGTTTTTTAAGTACCGTGGTCTTTCCCACTTGTCGCGCACCGGTGACGAGAACGACCTTCCCCTGTGTGAGCATGCTGTCGATGGTCAGCTCGATTTCGCGCCTGATGTACATGAGTTGTCCCTTCTGCTGGAAGGTAAGTATTGCATTGTACCTATATTCGGTCAAATTTGGGAACGCAATTCCCAAATTTCTCTACTAGGTTACTATAGTGCGTTTACCACTGCAAAACATGAGCCTAGTAATCATTAACCATTTTCAGTACGCAACGACACGCACACTATTGAATTATAGCTGTATCAAAGTTAAGGCTAGTGGAGCGGGTGACGGGACTCGAACCCGCGGATGCGAGCTTGGGAAGCTCGTGCCTTACCACTTGGCGACACCCGCTTATGTTGTCGAATTATACGCCACTTAGATAAGCGCAAAAACCCAAATCGGCAAAATCACACTACTGGATTGCGGCGTGCAGTATGTTCAAGCGCTTCACCCCCCCATTCCTAATCCTGTTTTAAGTGCATAACCCACCTAAACTCAAGAGCGTAAGATGGACTTACATGTCTCATGAGACCCAAAACGGCCTTGATGTTCTCATCGTTAGCTAGGTTTAGTGTGGCACATGTATACCAAAGCACATAAGTCACCCGATTCCTATGTCTTCTCTCACGGCCTGTGTGTCGCCGCTTGTCACCAAGCTGAGCATGCAGGAGCATAAAGCTACTGGAGTGAGAACACTACTAGGCAGCCGAACCAAAACAACAGGCTCGAACCGCCTATGCGAGGATGTCATGCAAACGGGAGTGCAGGGTACCAGGACGATGTGCTGGGCGGTAAAATAGCGAGAACTAGAAAGGTCGCTACATGGATCTAGCCAGGCTTGAAACCTATAAGGAGAACAACCGCCTCGAGGCTAAAGCCGCACAAGGTGGTCTGCCGAAGAGCATCTGGGAGACGATTTCGGCTTTCGCCAACACAGAGGGCGGAGTTATCGTGCTTGGAGCGAAAGAGCGCAGGGACGGTACCTTGGAAGTAGCAGGGCTTGACGATGCTGATAAGATGCTCGATGACTTCTGGAACACCGCCCATAATATTGATAAGCTGTCGTGCTGCGTTATATCAGACAGGAATACCCGCATTGAAAGCGTTGACGACAAAGAGCTGATTGTTATAGAGGTGTCGCGTGCAGATAGACGTATGAGGCCTGTCTATGTGAACGGAAACCCCATCACGGGCACGTACAGGCGTGACCACAAGGGCGACTATCGCTGTGCTCAAAATGAGATCCAAGCGATGTATCGTGATGCCTCGGACGAATCGGTTGACACCCGTGTACATGAGAATCTAACCGTAGATGACTTGTCTGCAGAGACCATCGGTTCGTATCGTAGAAGCTACGAACTACATCACAGTTCTCATGCATGGGCTGACCTACCTAACGAGGAGTTTCTTTGTCGGATAGGTGCTGCGAAAGTCGGTGACAATGGGAAGGTTCATCCGACGAGTGCAGGCTTGCTCATGTTCGGTGAAGAATGGCGCATCATGGCGGAGTTCCCGCACTACTTCCTAGATTACCGTCAGGAATTTGGCGCGGACGAGAGATGGCAGGGTCGGATTACTTCGCAGGATGATAGCTGGTCAGGTAACGTATTTGACTTCTACAAGCGCGTTTTCAACAACATGAAGCAGGCTATCAACGTGCCTTTCAAACTCGATAGGAACAGTGAGCGCATCGACGAGACGGAGGCACACGATGCCTTGCGCGAGGCCATTGCGAACTGTCTAACAAACGCAGACTACAGTGAGCGGCGCGGCGTCGTCTTCCTATGGAAGGAGGACGGCCTGCATTTCTCCAACCCTGGCGGCTTCCGTGTCGGTCTGGAGAATGCTTATGTTGGCGGCAATTCCGATCCTCGCATCGAGATGATGATGAAGATGTTTACGCTCATCAGCATCGGCGAGCGTGCCGGAGGCGGTATCCCCGACATGGTGAAGAAATGGACTTCCGTAGGTTACAGAAAACCGATGCTTAGTGAACAAGTGAACCCTGAGCGGTCGAGTATTTTCCTGCCGCTGGAAGTAGACAAAGATCCCAACAGCTTCGCGCACGCTGAGAGTACGAATTTGAACCTTTTGACGCACGGTGACATGTCGGCGTTGCTCTCGGATTCAGATGTGCAATTGAGTGATAACGAGTGTATAGCTTTTCAGTTAGCAATCGAACAAGGCCGTGTTACCACGGCTATGCTGTCTGAAGATGCCGGTATATCAAAGCTCACAGCCAATCGTACTCTAAAGCATTTGGCTGATATAGAGGTCTTGACTTGGCGAGGAAGAAATAAAACCGATCCTTCTCAGTATTACGAAATATCAAAAAAGCTGCTCAGTTAAGAGTAGTTAAGAGCAGTTAAGAGTAGTCCTAAGAGGTCTTACATGGAACAGCGGCAAAAGACGATTGGCTAGCAAATAACAGGTCGGCTTTGCCAGCAACTAAAATGGTTCTTATTTGCTTTGCGTGCCTCGGCTGTGGGTGAGATGACAAGTTAAATTGTTGAAGGAGTTGCTAAAAAAGCATGTTAGGAGAATGGCTTGCTTACCGTTTTGCTCACCTCGCGCACGCATGTACAATGGACACGCGCAGTTCAGCTACAGCCTAAGAGATAATAGCTTCGCGGCCTGCCTCTGTGCGCTTTATACCTTGCTTGTCACCAGCCCGACTTTGGAGGAAACCCCATGATTGACCGTTATACTCGCCAGGAAATGGGACATATTTTCTCGCTTGAAAACAAGTATGCCATTTGGCAAGAGATTGAGGTACTTGCCTGTGAGGCTCAAGCCGAACTGGGGCAAAGTGGCATCACACAAGAAGAAGCTGCTTGGATTCGTAGGCACGCGGCTTTTAATCGTGCAGAAGTTGATGAGATTGAGGCGGTTACCAACCACGATGTTATTGCATTCCTTACCAACATGGGCTCCTATATCGATGCTGAGGTTCCCGAAGGCTCTCCCAAGCCGAGCCGTTGGGTTCATTACGGCATGACCAGCTCTGACTTAGGAGATACAGCACTTTGCTATCAGCTAACACAGGCCACCGACATTATCATTGACGATTGTAAAAAGCTCGGCGAAATCTGCCTGCGCCGCGCTTATGAGGAGCGCAATACCCTGTGCGTGGGTCGAACGCACGGTATTCATGCGGAGCCTATGACCTTTGGCATGAAGTTTGGTAGCTGGGCTTGGGAGCTCAAGCGTAACCTTGAACGCCTACAAGATGCGCGTGCAAACGTTGCCGTAGGTGCAATTTCTGGTGCTGTGGGAACGTACAGCTCTATTGACCCCTTTGTTGAAGCATATGTTTGCAAGCACCTAGGGCTTGTTCATGACCCACTATCTACGCAGGTAATTAGCCGCGACCATCATGCTTATCTTGCAGGTGTGCTTGCAACGTGCGCGGCAACGCTTGAACGCATTGCTACCGAGGTGCGCAATCTGCAAAAGACCGATACGCTTGAAGCGGAAGAGCCCTTCAAAAAGGGACAAAAAGGTTCGTCAGCCATGCCCCATAAACGCAATCCCATAACCATGGAAAAAGTTTGCGGGCTTGCGCGCGTAGTAAAAGCAAATGCCCAGGTAGCCTTTGACAATGTGGCACTTTGGCACGAGCGCGATATTTCTCACAGTTCGGCTGAGCGCGTGGCATTAGCGGACAGTTTTATTGCCCTTGACCATATGTTTGCATGTCTGAATCGCGTAATCGATGGGCTGATGCTATATCCCGAGCGCATGAAGGCAAATCTCGAGATGACGCGCGGGCTTATTTTTTCGTCAAAAGTGCTACTCGCGCTGGTAGATACCGGTATTACGCGCGAAGATGCGTACAAAATCGTACAGCGCAATTCTATGAAAGTGTGGGACGATGTTCACCGTGCGGTGGCAGGTCCCTCACTCAAAGAAATGCTTCTGGCAGACGAGGACTGCCCCCTCAGTAGTGAGCAGCTCGATACAATTTTTGACCCATGGGATTTCCTTACTCGTATTGATACCGTCTTTGCGCGCCTCGAGCAGCTGAGTTTTTAGCAGATAGGCACGTACATGGGACTAGTTGATTGGTTGCAGACATCTCGCAAGGGAATTTCTCGACGCGGTTTTGCGGCAGGTGCGCTGGCTTCAACAGCGGCACTTGCTGCTATTACGCTCACGTCTTGCTCTGAGGAAGAGCAAAAAGAAGAGGATAGCGCCCCTGAAGTTGTAACTGATGCATCAAAAATAATAGATGCACTGGAGGAGTTTGAGTCAGCTGATATTGGTGTTTCGGTAGCCAATAGCTGGGATATTGATTTAGGAACAGTGCTGTTCCATACGGGCGGTACCTTTGCAGCTGCTCTGCTTGCGCCTGAATCAGCAACACACCCTAATACCTTGGGTGTTTTGAGCGTTTCAAGCGGCAATCTTGTAACCCTGCTCGAAGACCCAACGCAAGGGCGCGGTTATTCGTTCTATGACCTGCGTTGCTCTGAGGCGGTATTTGCCTGGATAGAAATCGACTATATCAAGCGTTCGTGGGTCTTGTTAGGTCAAGGCTTTTCAAGCGGTGAGCTTACGGGCACTCCTGTGGTGCTTGATACAGGAGATAGTGACTGGGAGCCACCTCGTTTTACCTGTTCAAATCAACAGGTTATATGGCAGAAAATGCCGCTTGCAACCGGCTCAAAACGTACTGAGACATCAACGTGCTACGTCTGGAGTGTTGGAGCGAGTGAAGGAAGGGCAATTTGGGAGTCACGAGGGCGCTTTGCAACTGGGCCGCGTGTTGCGGCGGGGCTTCTAACCATCGTGCCGCGTGTGCGCGTTGATGAAGGCACCTATTATGGCTTGAGTGCGCTCGATATTTCAGGTGCTACCCCTAAGCGTGTTGACCAATTGGTATTGCCGGCATCTATTCGGCCTTTTGATGCAATTTATACTGGTAAACAGTTTATTTTTTCAATTGAGGCAAGCTATGACTCAGGCGGAAGCCTTGGCAAGATGGGTACCTATATCGGTCGCGAGGGTGGCCCGTATGTTTATTTTGGTCGTGAGCCGGTAGCGCAAGCTTGTTTTAATGGCGCACACGTGATGATTAAAACGCAAGCTGCCCATTATGCGCTTGATTTGGACGCTCAAAAATTACAGGGCTTGAGTTCGGCTGACCGCTCGCTACATATGGGAGATTTTCCCGCAAGCGAGGGAGAAGAAGCATTACCGCTGGTATTTGCCACTATTCGCAATGAGAAGGGTATTCCCTCACACGTGAGAGTGCGTCAGTTTGCGCTATAAGGTGCGTTTGCAAGCGCCTCATTCATAACAGTTTCATCATCAAAAACCTGAGATTTTCTTAACAGATTGTGATAATGCAACAAGCTATCGTTTGTACACATAGATTGCGGGGTAGAACTCAAACAGTTATCTAGGATACAATAGAGAAACCTAGGACCACTTTGGTGAGGAGGCCCAGCTTATGGCTTCGGAAGCACGCAAGATTTTACTCGTTGAAGACGAGAAGTCTATTCGCGACGCAGTAGCGGCATATCTTGAACGTGAAGGTTATTGGTATGTTGGTGTGGGAGACGGTCAATCGGCTGTCGAAGAGTTTGAGAAGCACCAGTTTGATCTTGTTATTCTTGACTTGATGTTGCCTAAACTTTCAGGTGAGCGCGTCTGTCGCGCAATTCGTGATACCTCTGATGTGCCCATTATTATGTTGACGGCAAAAGGCGAGGTTGAAGACCGTATTATTGGCCTTGAGTTGGGCGCCGACGATTACATCATCAAGCCGTTCTCGCCGCGTGAGCTTATTGCTCGTATTCGCGCTCTGTTCCGTCGTACGCATGTTGCCGATGAACCTCAGGTTGTTGTGCTTGATTTTGGTGACTTGGTCATCGATATTTCAGGTCATAAGATTTTGGTTCAGGGCAAAGAGGTTGACCTTACAGCTTCTGAGTTCAAGCTGCTGACCACGCTCGCTCGCCACCCAGGTCGTGTGTATAACCGCATGGAGCTGGTTGAGAAGGTTCTTGGGTATGATTTTGAGGGCTATGAGCGCACCATCGATAGCCATGTTAAGAACCTTCGCGCCAAGCTGGGTGATGACCCCAAGCATCCCAAATGGCTCTATACCGTTCATGGTGTTGGCTATCGCTTTGAGGCCCCTGCAAAGTCCGCTGAGTCTGCATCGGCCAGCGCTGAGTAATGCTTCCCGCTCAGTTTGCCTTTGGCCAACAGCGCAAAAAAGATTCCGAGGCGAGTTCCCGTGCTACGTGGAACACGCCTCGTTCTGATTCTCGACGAGGTGGAAGCTACGCTGCGCGAATGGCAGCTTCTTTTGCACTGACTTCGTTTATGACCGTGCTCATTACCGTGCTGGTGGTTACGGTGGTATGGGGCGGCGTTTTCTCTGAATATACCCGCGCAAACGTAGAAGAAATTGTGCGCCTCACGTCAAAAAAGCTTGTCAATGATTATGAACAGGCGGGCAAGTGGTCTACTAAGGCGCTTGATGACATGGCTACCTCAGGCATTATTTCTGAGGACATTGGCATGCAGGTGCTCGATGTTGATGGCACCGTGTTATATGACGACACGTGGCCTGCAGCGGCCATAGCTGCAGAAATAAAACGAGAAGAGTCACAGGATGCGGTGTCGTCAGGTGCGAGCACAACACCTGAGTCGTTTGTGCCCTCGCGCGACGCTTCTCTGGCAAATCACGGCTTAGTATCAAAAGCCCCAACAGATACCGAGGGTGCTATTTCTCAAGCTATTGTGGCAAGCGATGGCACAACCATTGGCACCTTGCGCATGTGGGTGTTGGGAAGCGATGCCTTGCTCACAAAGGCAGACTCTGCATTTCGAGAAAAAACCTTTAATGCCATGGCTATGGCAGCCTTGGTTGCTGTTGCAATTTCTCTGGTTATAGGCTTGCTGGTATCGCGGAGGCTTACCGACCCTATTCAGCGCATTGCGGGCACTGCCAAGCAGATTCGCGATGGCGACCTAACCGCGCGTACCGGTATGCGGGGCGACGATGAAATGGATCGCTTGGGTGAAACCTTTGACGAGATGGCCGTTTCGCTTGAAAAAGACCTTAAGCACGAGCGCCGCCTTACCTCTGATGTTGCTCATGAGCTTCGCACGCCTTTGATGGCCATGCTGGCAACAGTTGAGGCTATGCAAGATGGCGTTTATCCTACTGACTACGAGCATCTTGAAACAGTGGCTGCCGAGACACGTCGAATGTCTCGTCTTGTGCAGCAAATGCTTGACCTCTCGCGAAATGAGCTTAAAAGTGCACCTATCAATGTTAAGCCGGTCGATGCGGTAGGGTTTATTCGCAGTGTGGTTGAGTCTCAGCAGCAGCTATTTCGACAGCGCAATATTCACTTGCGTTTTGCAGATGAAACCCAAGGTAAGCATGCTAGTTTTGAAATTGATGCCGATATGGTTACTCAAGCAATTATCAATATTATGAGTAATGCCATGCGTTACACCCCCGAGGGTGGCTGGGTTGTTGTTTCGGTGTTGGCTGACCGGCGCGAGGTGCAAATTGCGGTATCAGACACCGGTATTGGTATTGCAAAAGAAGACCTTTCCCGTATTTTTGGGCGTTTCTGGCGAGCTGACGCAAGTCGGGCACGCATAGCAGGCGGGCTTGGTGTGGGTCTTGCGGTAACCAAGCAAATTATTGAGCGCCATCACGGTTATATTGCGGTTGATTCTGAACTTGGAAAAGGTTCAACGTTCACCATTCATCTGCCACGTGAGCAGGATACCCATCAAGATGCATAGCGCTCGTGTGTTCGATTTTATTTGTGCGTTTGGTTTCTATACTTGTTGCTGTGATGCGAAAAACAGGCAGAGAGATACCCATAACTCCACTACAATAGAGAACGTATGAGCCGTAAGAATATATGCGATACGGATACCGCTACGACCCGAGGAGCTGGTTTCGGTGGAAACAATGGAACGTCGCCCTGACTCTCATGGAAAGGTTCGCGACATCTATGATGCAGGTGATGCCCTGCTTATGGTTGCAACCGATCGAATTTCGGCCTTTGATTACATTTTGCCCGATGAAATTCCAACAAAAGGTGAGGTACTCAATCGTATTTCGGCATTTTGGTTTGAGAAGTTTCAAGACCTTGTTCCTCATCACTTAATTTCAATTGATGTTGCTGATTTTCCTGTAGAGTTTCAAGAATATCAGACGTACCTTTCCGGTCGTTCTATGCTTGTGAAAAAGGCTCAACCACTTCCGGTTGAGTGTATTGTGCGCGGCTACTTAACCGGCTCGGGCAAAAAGACCTACGACCAAGATGGCACCGTATGTGGGATTGCTCTGCCTGCTGGATTAACTGAGGCATCAAAGCTTCCTGAGCCGTTGTTTACGCCCTCTACCAAAGCAGAGCTGGGCGATCACGACGAGAACATCTCTTTTGAGCGCTGCTGCGAGATTGTGGGCGCTAAAACTGCCGAAGCGCTGCGCGATTTGTCGCTCAAGATTTATACCGCCGCTGCTGAATATGCGGCAACACGTGGAATTATCATTGCCGACACCAAATTTGAATTTGGTGTTATCGACGGTGAGATTGTGTTGATTGATGAGTGTCTAACACCTGATTCAAGTCGTTTTTGGCCTGCTGAGGGCTATGTTGAAGGCGCAGTACAGCCAAGCTACGACAAGCAATATGTGCGTGATTGGCTAAAATCCCATTGGGACTTTAGTGGCGAGCCGCCTCGTTTGCCGCAAGACGTTATTGACGGCACGGCATCGCGCTATCAGGAAGCGTTTGAACTTATTACCGGTGCCCCATTTACTTCGATGAAGGAGCAAGCGTAAGTGAGTACGAGAAGCCCTCTCAATAAGAGATCCCAAGAACAACTGCGCGATGGCAGACCTGGTATGGCTCGTAGGTCGTCAGCTTCGGCACGTCCGGCACGCGCTGCGGCAAGTTCTGTGCGCGTGGTTCCTAGCAGCGCAAAAGCAAAGCGAGCTCGTGCTGAGCGCGGTGAGTCGCTGATTGGTTTAAGCCGCGAGGAGAAGCGTGCGCGTCGTCGTGAGGCGCGTGAGCAGGAAGATCGCGTATATGCGGCTTCTAATATTTTGCTGCGCGAAAATGCAGAGTATGCGCGTCATCGGCAAACGTGGTATGCACTTATTGCAGCTGGTGTTGTAATGATTGTTATCGCGTTTATTTTGCTTATCGTATTAGGCGAACAGGTTGATAATACTGGGCGTTTTTTGCAGTATGCCGCGGTGGGCATGGCATATATCATTATTATTGCCGCATTTATTTTTGATTTTGTAAAGATTCGACCCATCCGCAATGCTGAACGCACTCATGCCGAGGGCTTGAGTGAGAGCCGTTTGAATGACGTGCTTGAACGCGGGGCGCGTCGTGCGAGCGAGCGTCGTGTGCGTAAAAAGGCAAAGGGAAGCAAAGAGAACTAAGACATTTAATAAATCTATGACACCTGGGAAATTCAAGAAACCCTAGGAAACCTGAAAAACTCAAAGGATTGAACTATGACGGCATCTATGACGCACGAAGAAGTGCGTGTAGCTATGAAGGCGCTGCAGCCGGCTATTTGGCGCTATGCACAGCTTATTGTGCGTAAGGGGGTTCATGTAAAGCCCGGTCAAGAGCTGGTAGTGCGCTGTCCTGTTGAGCGCGCCGATTTTTGTCGTGACCTTGTACGCGCAGGATATGAGGCGGGGGCAGGACATGTAACGGTCATTTGGTCTGATGATGTGGTATCACGTCTTGAGTATGAGCATGTTGAGACGGCGTGGTTTGAAACAGTCCCTGCTTGGCAGCGCGCGCAGCTCGATGATTTAGCTGCTATGGGTGCCTGTTTTGTGTTTATTGATGGAAGCGATCCAGAGGCGCTCTTAGGTATTGACCCAGCTAAGCCAGCAGCTGCTTCTAAGGCAAAAAATCAGCAATGCACGGTATTTCGTCATGGGCTTGATTTCAATGAAAACCCGTGGTGTATCGCAGGTGCGCCGGTTGCGGCATGGGCTCAGCACGTTTTTCCGCAGGAGAACGAGGAGGTTGGTGTATACCAGCTCTGGCGTGCGATTTTATCGGTAGCGCGTGCCGATGGTGATGACCCAGAAAGCGACTGGGAGCTTCATGATGCGCGCTTTGAGAAAAACTTGCGCTTTTTGAACGAGCGTCATTTTAAGGCGCTGCATTATACGGCAAGCAATGGCACCGATTTAAGCGTTGGCTTAACCGATAAGCATGTGTGGGCGGGCGGTAAAGGTAAAACCCCAGACGGGCATGATTTCTTCCCCAATATTCCAACCGAGGAGGTTTTTACCTCGCCGCATTGCGAGCAGGTTGATGGTGTTGTGTATTCGGCTTTACCCCTAATTCATCACGGCAATAAGATTGACCGGTTTTGGTTGCGCTTTGAGCAGGGTCGCGTTGTTGAGTTTGATGCTGCCGTTGGCAAAGAAACGCTTAAAGGTATTTTAGATACCGACGAGGGCGGCCGTCGTTTGGGTGAGGTTGCGCTTATTTCCAAAAATACGCCTATTCGCGAGAGCGGTTTGCTCTTTTATTCAACCCTGTATGACGAGAATGCAAGTTGTCACTTAGCGCTGGGCATCGGTTTTCCTGAGTGCTACGAGGGCGGTTATGAGTTGAGTGCTGAGGAGCTACGTGAGCGCGGGGTGAATAGCTCGCATACGCACGTAGACTTTATGATTGGTACCGATGATTTGTCGGTTACTGGAATTTGTGAGGATGGTTCAGAAGTTCCCGTTTTTGTGAATGGGCAGTGGAGCTGGGAATAGCTGGTCTACAGACATTGAGGGCAGAGCGTTTACGGCTGTGCTAGCTGGAGAAATACGTACTTACAGTAGCTGAGAGGCTGAGCTATTTCATGTATGGTCTGTGTATGCAGAGGTTCGCGCGAGCTATTGATGAAACGTGAAGCTGTTCTAGGACTAGAGATGAAATCCATTGCGTGATACAATGCACATCGCGCGCTGTTAGCTCAGCTGGTAGAGCAGGGGACTTTTAATCCCAAGGTCCAGGGTTCGAGCCCCTGACGGCGCACCATAAGCAAGCAGGTAGGGAGCCTAAGATGGCTCCCTATTTTTTATCTAGGGCGTTTGCTTGACGGTTTTATCCAGAATGAGAGCGTCAGAAATTTTAGCTGGATATATCGAGATAAGAGCCTAGAGCCTTATTGCTCTCCATGAGCGAGCACTTTCTTGATATGTTTTAGTGTTTCGTCAAAAGGCAATACACGTCCTTGAATAACATCAGCTTCGCTTTCATGAAGCAAATTGTAGAGCTCGTCATATCTCAAATCTTTCATTGAAATTTGAACAAGTCTGGATTTGTTGCACCTTAAGCATTCCGCCTAGTATGAGTTATGAGGAGGTTGTCTCATGAGCAATAGGCTAGCCAAGGTATTTGACCTCATCTGCATACGCGGAGAGAGTATTTCTGTTGAGCATATTGCTGAGCAGATGCATGTCAGCACTCGTACCATCTACAATGATATACAGCGTCTCAATGCAATGCTGGCATCAAAAGCTTTCCCGGTCATACGTAATCATCAAGGCCTGCTTTCATATGACCACATTCCTTCTCTCACATTTTCGTCGCTCATCGATACAAACGATCTTATCTATATTGATCAGCGATTTCGCCGAAATATAATCACTCAGATAATTTTGACGCGTCCGCAAGGCTTTTCTATTGATGAGCTGTCTCAATCTATGCAGCTTTCTCGTAATACGTTGATTCGTGATTTGGCGCGTATTAAAGATGAACTTCTAGCACAGGGCATTTCAATTGAGACAATTTCATTCAAAGGATATGTTGTTTCTGGTGAAGAACCTGCGATACGTGCGGCATTAACACACTTGTTTACCGTAGACGCGGTGCATTTTGAACATGTAATTCCCACAGAAGACGTGAGCATGCTTGATGAGCTGACAGAAATATTGTCAGACTTAGCAGATGAGTTGTCTGTTACTTTTTCAGATACTGCTATCAAACGATTACTCGCAGCACTCTATGCGGCATACCGGAGAGTCCGGATAGGCAAGTTTATCAGCAATTCGCCATCTGTTGGCTTGGAGACGCGTGAGCAGGAACTTCTCCAGCATTATCAGTCTCGTATTGCTTGTTGTTATGGTGTACCCACCATTCCCGAAGGAGAGCTTTTATACATTGCTGCACGTCTGCATGAGAGCTCAGTAACTCACTACGATGATTTGCTGAGCGAAAATTGGCTCAAGCTTACGGTGCTTACCCATGCCTTCATCGATGAACTTGCACAGGTGTATCCAAGTGCTGGCTTCTCCGAAGATGACGCGTTGTTCCAAGGTCTACTCAATCATCTTCGCCCGGCATATTGGCGCGCTTATCATAACGACCAAGTGAATAACCCCATGCTTGGCTATGTTCAGACCCAATGTTCAGAACTGCATGAGACGGTTTGTTCTTCGGTGCATGTATTAGAAACAGGGCTTAAAGTTCATTTTGATGAAGCTGAACTTGCGTATTTCACGCTCTTTTTTGCGGCCTCACTTGAGCGGCGAAATTGCGTGGTAAAGCGGTATACGCGTGTGGTGCTTGTGTGCCAAGAAGGTATATCAACCTCGCAGATTTTGCGAGCGCGTCTGCATGCTCTCTATAACGTTTCTGTTGTAGCGGTTCTAGGAAAACGTGAACTTAAGGCTTGGCTTGCACACAATTATGCTGACCTTATAGTAAGCACAGTTCCACTCAATGTAGACATGAGCCGTATCACTAAAAAGCCGTTGCCGGTTGAGATTGTATCGCCGCAACTAACAGAAGACGACCAGGAACGGCTGCGTACTGTTTTAGATGCTAGGAGTTCTGATATTGATATTTCAGAGCTTATGAAGCTCATTACTAAACATGTTTCTATGGATGAGCACCAAACGCAGAGCTTAGTTCAGGAATTAGGGTCGTATTTTCACGGGATACCACATCAACATTATTTGAAAGCGAGGTATGAGCCCATGCTCAAAGAGGTTCTAACAGAAGATTTAATTGCCTGTAAGGTACATGCTCCCGATCGCGATGCTGCGGTACGAGTGGCAGGGCAGTTGTTGGTACAAAAAGGCGTTGCAACGCCTGAGTACATTGATGCAATGATTGAAAATGTCGAGGTCAATGGAACATATATTGTTATTGCACCAGGTATTGCCATGCCGCATGCGCGTCCAGAACAAGGTGCACAAGGAATTGGCTTTTCGCTCGTTACGTTCGATGAACCTGTTGTATTTGGACACCCTAGCAATGATCCTGTTCGTTTAGTTATTGCCTTGTGCGCAGTCGATCATCAAACGCATCTAAATGCTCTTGCTGAGCTTACTGACTTGTTATTTGATAGCGACGTTATTGCACGTATAGAGAATGCCACACAACCACAAGAGGTTATGGCGCTTATTGAAGGGGATAGACCATGGTAAAAATCGTCACCGTTTGCGGAGCAGGGGTTGGAAGCAGTATGATGCTGCGCTTATTCGCTCAGCAGATTCTTGATGCAGAGCAGATTGAAGCAACAGTTGATGCTTCAGACATTGGCTCGGTGGATGCGTCTGCATATGACATTCTCATCACAACAAGCGACTTTGCAAATGTCTTACGCGACGCTGATACCTGCATTATTCGCATTGACAACATGATGGATAAGCCATTTTTACGTGCCCAGCTTTTACAGGCAATTGAATTATTGAAGGGATAAATCTCATGGATATTATTCTTTACGTCGTACAAAATTACCTGAGCCAGTCAGTTTTTATTATTGGTCTTGTGGTTGTTGTTGGCATGCTTGCTCTCAAAAAGAGCTGGAGTCAGATTTTTCCTTCTGCAATTAAAGCGATGATTGGCTTTACGATGGTCAATCTTGGTGGACAAACGCTTGGTATGACCTTGCTGCCTCTTGCAACTATGATAGCTAAAGCTTTTGGCGCGTCCGGTGAAGCCTCGACCGATGTTGCAAGCGCATCAGCAGAGTATATGGCAGAAATTGGCACTGAACTTGCACTTATTTTTGCATTTGGCTTTTTGATTAACCTGTTGCTCGCACGATTTACGAAGTTCAAATATGTTCATCTTTCGGCACATGTTTCGTTTTTCTTTTCGGGACTTATTGCGGCGTTGCTTACATACAACACGAGTTTGCCATTTTGGGGAGTCGTTGGCGTAGGTTCAGTTCTTTTGGGCTGCTATATGACGTTGACCTGCGCATACTGCAACTGGGCAATTCAGGGCGTAAAAGGTGCAGAAGGGTTTACGATTGCACACTCAAGCTCAATTGGTTGCTTGGTAGCAACTCTTGTGGCAAAGCAGTTTGGCAATAAAGAGCAGAGCCTTGAAACAATTGAAATTCCTAAACAATTCTCGTTTTTACGTGAAATGACCATTGCACTGACGCTTGTTATGAGTCTGCTGTTTTTGGTGGTTTGTGCAATAGCAAATCCAGCTTGGGTAAGCGAGAACATTTCTGGCGGAAAAGATATTCTTGTTTTTTCAATTCTCCAAGGTATTAGTTTTGGCATGTGGATTACCGTTATTATCACTGGTGTACGTATGATGTTGTCCGAGATTATTCCAGCATTTCATGGTATTGCCGATAAGGTTATTCCAGGCGCTAAACCAGGTCTTGATGTACCGCTATTGTTTCCAAATTATCCAACCTGCGTAATCGTTGGCTTTCTCTGCAGCTTGGCGTCGGGACTTGTTGGCATGGTTGTGCTTGCAGCAGTAGGATACCCGGTAATTGTGTTTCCTGCGCTTATTCCAACCTTCTTTACTGGTGCTATTACTGCAATATTTGGCGAAGCACATGGTGGTGCACGGGGCGCTGTGATGGCATCACTTATCAATGGCGTGCTTTTGATTGTTGGTCAGGCGCTTTTACTTCCGCTGATTGGCTCATATGCTCCCATTATGCGCATCTTGTCTGAGACTGATTACTGCGTCTATGGACCGCTCCTTGGCTTTTTGTTAAAAATGCTGCCGCTTTAGGGTCTAACGTGTGTGTATGCTGCAGCTGAGTGTTAAGGAGGTTGAAGTGGGGAATGTTGAAGGTATAACGGCAAAAGATGAGCTGGAAAAAGCTGTGTCAAAAAAAGATGTGCAAGCAAAGGGTTTGCCATCAAAGCACATGGTTTTCTATCTAATGTTGGGTTATCCAAACTGGGATATGTTTTATGCTGTGTTGGACGAACTCGAAGTGCGTGGTATCGGCTATGTGGAAATTGGGATTCCTGCGCTTGACCCTTATGCGGATGGTGCGGTTATTCGGCATGCGCATGAACAGGTGCGAGGGTGTCTTACGAGGGAAGATATTGTGGATGCCCTGGGTAAGATTCGACATCGATATTCGTTTCGCGTGGTGTTGATGACATACGGTGAGAGTTTGGATTGTTATGAGCTGAGCCGGCTTGAGCGTTGGCGCTATGATGCGGTGCTTTGCTTGGATTGTGAGCTTAGGGTCGCAGATTATTCGGGCATTGTGCGCGTGTTTAGTGGTGAGACAGATGAAGCTGAGATGCACCATATGCTAGGGCAGTGTTCGGAATTTGCTTATGTTGTCACGGGGTCGGGGCTCACTGGTCAGACAGGACCTTTACCAACAGAATTCATAACGACTATTGCACGTATTCGAGGCTATTCCGAAATTCCAGTATTTGTTGGGTTTGGGCTATCGAGTAAAGAAGATATCCAAACTGTGGTTCATAGCGGCGCGGATGGAGCAATTATCGGGTCAGAGCTGATAAGGCGCATTGATGCTGGGGGTGTAGTAGCGGTACGGGAGTATCTGGCAGCACTTGGAATGTAGCTGCTTGTTTCCTGAAGGCGTGTGTGGGGTGAGCTGTTGTTGCAGCCTTGTTTTGCTCTTGCTTTGGTTGGTGGCATAGTCTTTTCACGGGAACTGCGCTACGCGAAAGTTCCCTTAGAAAAGCTATGCCACCTTCATGCTGCAACCCAACTTTTCTGGCTCACAGACCAGCGCGCCCCACACCCGCCATACACAAGCAGTGTGTATGCGAAGAAAGGTCTGGGGTTGCAGCTCCTGCAAGGCGACGCAAAACAGTTCGCTTCTCAACTCGGAAGAGACCAAGGTATTGCATTCTCCGAATGTGCTACGCAGAATTCTCCGAACGCAATACCTTGGTCTTTCGCCTGCTCACTATGCTTGAAGAAAACTGCATTTCAATAAAGCTGTGTCCTTCAAACATTTCTCTGAAAAAGTAGCTCGTTTCTTCATATGTACAGACAGACTCCAAAACATCACTGACTTGGAATAGCTGTTTTGACAGAAACAGGCAATTTGGTAGTAAAAACTGACAAAAAGGGGCAATCTGGCAATAAACCCCCTAGACCACGAAAAACTGCAACTCATCTACCTGCAGGTTTATAAAACAACGAATAACCCACGGGGGTTCTACACTACCAAATTGCCCATTTCTGTCAAAAGGGGTTTGGCTAATGTCACCGCCTTTCTGCGATTTGGCAAAAATGACTAATTTGACGCAAAAAACTGTCATTTTTGACTAATTTGGCGTAAAGAGACAGTTGTTGTTTTACGCTCAGTTCATCTACCTGTGGCTTTGCTGAACAAATACTAACCCGCTGGGTTATAGAGAGTACTTTTTCGTCATTTTTGCCAAAGCGACAGGTGTAACTTATCAGCGGCTAGCAAGGCGGTGGTTATGTACCTTATGCAGGCAATCATATTTCGGCCTTTATGGCTCCACCGCGAGGTTGTATACCAAGCTTGGTTACATTTCAGGCATGGATGGAGTCTCGGCTGATTGACCTGCTGTGGAATGGTAATGTAAACATTACCATAGCGGTTCAAGAGTGTAGTACAAACGTAATGGTTTGAAGCAAAATCGAAAGAGAGGGAACCTTTCATGTACGAAGGTGGAGACGAGCTAAACGCCGAGCAGATTGCACAATTCCTTGCCAGTATGGACGCAGGGGAGGAATGTGTTGCAGGGTCGGAGATACATAGACTTATGGTTGCCGCGTCGGAACGTGCTTTGCGAATTAGTTCTCGTATGAATGCAAATTTTATAAGTTTGGCGGATACGCGGGCGCAGCTTGAGGAGCTGTTTGGGAGGCCAGTCCCCGAAAGTGTTGGTCTTTTCCCACCGTTTTCAACCGATTGCGGTCTGAATACGCACCTGGGAGAAGGTGTCTTTATCAATTCGGGGTGTCGCTTTCAAGACCAAGGCGGCATCTACATAGGGGATCGCGCGCTCATTGGTCATAACTGCATGATTGCAACGCTCAATCACAATATGGAACCCTCGCTGCGCGGGAATATCGTGCCATCACCTGTGCATATTGGTGCCGATGTATGGTTGGGTGCAAATGTGACGGTATTGCCGAGCGTTACGATTGGCGATGGCGCGGTCGTGGCAGCAGGAGCTGTAGTTACAAAGGATGTTCCCGCTCGATGCGTTGTTGCTGGCGTACCCGCCAAAGTTATAAAGAACATCTAAAAGTTTTGGGGCGGCTTAAGCTATTGAGGCAGAAGTTGTCGAGCTACAGCTACTGCATCACTTGAAGGGAATTGTTTAAGCTGCTAAGTACAGCCTACTGTATCACTTGGCAGTTGCTTGAACTACTAAGGACAGGCTGCAATGTCGCTTGGCGGAGCAGCAATTGTTGTGTCTTGCGTTGCCTCGTACGAGCTGCAAACCCAAGCATTTCATTTTATACACGCTGTTTGTGTATGGCGGGTGTGGGTTTTGCCGCTTATCTCATGAGTAATGGGTCTTTACCATAAGGAAAGGACGAATAATTGTGTTCGGAGAATTCTGCGCAGCATATTTGGAGAGCGCAATCATTCGTCCCGTTGATACGAGGCGATAAGCAATCTACGGAGGCGAGATTAGTTCTTGGGACAGGTGAGATAGGGCTTCTACTAGGGGTGGCATAGCTTTTCTAAGGGAACTTTCGCGTAGCGCAGTTCCCGTGAAAAGACTATGCCACCCCATAAGCTTGCGAATCAATCGGCAGATGCAAGGCTAGCTCGCTCCACATGCACCTTCAGGAAACGAGTAGGCGCTTAGAACTTCAAAGAAAACCAGAGAGAACCAATGTGATTCTCTCTGGATAGTAACTTCTCTTCAAGCAGTAATGCTAGCAATGCTTTTTAAGCTTGGTATGTTGACTGCTTATTTTTTAGGCGGAGTAAGGTGGCAAGCCCAAGCGCAGCGATGCCACTGAAAGCAAATGCAGTCATTGTGGGCGTTTCCCCGGTATTGGGTAGTGGTTTTTTCTTCGGGTTAGCTGCTTTTGGCTTTGGAGTTGGCTGCGGCATGGGATTCGGTTGCGGCTGAGGCGCTGGTTCCGGTGCTGGCTGCGGCTGAGGCGTTGGCTCTGGTGTGGGTTGCGGCTCCGGCATTGGCTGCGGTTCGGGCGTTGGCTGCGGACATGGCTCCGGCATTGGTTCTGGTTCCGGCTCGGGCTCCGTCGCCTCTGGGTCAAAGTGGAGGGCGGCAATATCGCGATAGTCCTCTGCTGAAGCAGCGGTGTAGCTAACAGCTACATTTGCATCAAGGTTAAAATTTCTTACGTAGTTAAAAGAGGCTGGTGAAACATCGGTTCCAATGAATCGCCAATCTCCTGTATATGCGGTTACCCCAGCACCAGCATCGTAGAGCCCGTGCTTATCAAATTTATCAGTTTGAATGGTCTCTGGATGAGCAATAAAGCTCGCTGCTTTTCTAATACCTTTTTCGTCAAAATCATAAAGGTTTTGGCACCCATCGTCATAGAAACCACTTCCTCCGCCTTCAGAGAAGCATCTCCATGTCTGGCCTGCCCATAGCGCCAAATTAGGTGTTTGTAAGGCTTGTTCTTTAGGAACTTTGAAACTAACTCTGAGCCCGTATGGAGCATGATTCACGCTAGGCACGCGGACCACATAGTTTTTAATCGTATGAGGACGATTCTCATATTTAGCAATATTTTCTTCGATTGTCCTAGCGGGAGTTTCACCATCTGATAGGTCTGTTGTCAAGTCATATGTATTAATATCCGGATTAAAAAACTTTGTTGTATACCCTACAAATTGTATCGAACCAGGTAGCTCCTGGTACCCAAGTGAGCGAAGATATTCAATCTGATATGCATCTGCAAAAGAGTCAGGGGTATACTCATAATCATGATATCCATCTGGGTTTGTCCCACTATAATTTTGTTTGAATAGCGGACTGTTATTCATCACATCATAACGGTTGTATTCTGCCTCATAAAACGAGGCATTTCCTGTGCTTATACTCAGTGGAAATTCTACCGCTTGAGAATAGCGCATACGTGCATCTAGGCTAATAAGATAGCTTGGTGAATTCTCCCGCGCATGGTAGAAATTTTGGTTGTCATATGCACCAATTTGGGTAAAGCGAACATCTTGTCCGATTCCAGGCAAAGCAATATGGAAATTACTGGAATTCTGGATATGGTCACTAGCATTTAGTGCTTGAAAAGACACCTGATAGGAGTATTCAACAAAGCCATCGCCTAAATCTTTCGCCTTTAAAGGTGTTACATCAACACCTCCTCCGAGTGAGTGGGAATTATCTGATGGTAAGCTTAATCCACGGCCGTCGTAGGAAATAGGTTTAACTTCATAGCGCGGCTTAACAACATGTTCTGTTTTTGAAGGAAGCTTTTTCCCAAAACAAACAACGGCAATGTCTCTTAAATCCTCACCTTCGGGAGCAAAATATGTAGTACCGGGGTTAGTTCTAAGACCAAATATATCAACATAATTAAATACACCTTGTGAAACGTCATTGCCAATGCGCCTCCAATCGCCGGTATATGCAGTTATTCCGGTATTTGAACCATAGAGTCCATGTTCGTCAAATTGGCCATCGGTGATGTATTCTGGATAGGAAATAAATTGTGCCGATTTTCTTCCACCTCTATAGTCAAAAAGAGCTTGGCTGCCTGTGTCATATTGTTGAATGCCATCTTTTTCAGCAAACCCTCTCCATGCCAATGCAGCCCATAGTGGTAGCTTGGGTGTTTTTAGGGCTTGCTCTTTTTTTACCATAAACTTAACTTGTATACCAAAAGGATTTCCTACTCCTTCACCAGAGAGTAAATAATTTTTAATGGTATGTGGGAGGTTTTGGTAGCGTGAAATATTTTCGTCGATTGATGAAGGTGCCTCGAGCTCATGTTCTGTGTCGTAGTCAGTAATGCTATAACGCTCAACCCATGCGTTATATTCGTCTTTGGAATAGCCCAAATAGAGCACCGCATTTGGCAAATCGCTCAAACCTTTCGTTTTTCGCAACTCCAATTCTTCGTTCCATGCAAGAGATGTCCCTTGAACATACTGAGCTTTATTGTTTTGTTCGAGTAATGCTGTACGTTCTGTTTGCGTCTGCTTAAACGTTTCTAAAGAAGTGGTAATACCTAAGGGTACTTCTACGTTTCTCGAAGCGTTCATCCGTCGTTCGAGTATTTTATCTTTATCAAATGTATCAAGTTTAAGGTCGTCTTTGTTGTATGTACCAATTTGGGTAAATCGAACGTTTTCAGCAAAACCTGGTAAAGCTACATGTAGGGTGCTTGCTGTTTGTATATGGGCACTACTTTGAATAGCTTGAAACGATACTTGATACGAATATTCAACATATCCATTGCATAATTCTTTAGCCCCGAGAGGTGTTACATCAACACCTCCCCCTGTTGAGATAATATTATCTATTTGTGCAGGCTCATTATTGTTTGTGCTTGCTTCTTCAGCATAATTGGCTTTGGCTCCTATACCTAAAAACATGAGGCCAACGAGCACAGATACAAGGCCAAGGCTCAGTTTTTTAATTGAAGAACCTAAATTCATGCGATATTGACAGAGATACGTATAAGCATTTCTCGCTTTTTTTTTCATGCGTCTGTGCACCCCTTATGTCTATTTACCAACACAACAGCAATAGGTAATATACTACTAAAAAAATAACATATGTCTATAAGCTATATGTGCTTAGGTAAAAATAAAAGCTCTTACAGCATTTTATGTTGTAAGAGCTTGCAACCCCACCCTTTTCCCGCATACGTGCTGCTTGTGTACAGCGGGTGTGGGGCGCGCTGGTCGGTGACTCAGAAAAGTTGGGTTGCAGTATAAAGGTGGCATAGCTTTTCTAAGGGAACTTTCGCGAAGCGCAGTTCCCTTAGAAAAGCTATGCCACCAACCAAAGCAAGAGCAAAAACAGGGCTGCAACAACAGCTCGCCCCACACCTGCCTTCAGGAAACAAGCGGGCGCGTATGCCCCTGTTGTTACATCGCGAAGTCGCCGCCTACCAGCTCAGACACTGACTGCTCGTTGTACACCGCAGAAATTGCACCGGCAAACTCATCAGCAACGGTAATGGTGCTAATTTTGCCCTGTTCATCAACTGGAATTGCGTCGGTTACCACACATTCAACGATAGGCGCATTGTTGAGGCGCTCAATAGCTGGACCAGAGAAAATGCCATGCGTCGCGCAGACAAAAATATCTCCTGCACCCATCTTTTTAAGTTCGTGTACGCTTGCGCAAAGCGTACCTGCCGTGTCAATCATGTCGTCGTTGATAATGCAGGTTTTTCCGTTGATGTCGCCAATAATTCCCATAACTTCAGCAGCGTTATGACGAGGACGACCCTTATGCGCAATAGCTAAACCGCAGCCCAGCATGTCAGAGAGTTTTTTAGCGGCTTTTGCGCGACCAACGTCAGGAGAAAGGACAACCAGGTTATCGGTGTCAAAATTCATAGCGTTGTAGTAGTCGGCAAAAAGAGGCAGAGCGGAGAGATGATTAACCGGAATGTTAAAGAAACCCTGGATTTGGCCCTGATGCAAGTCAAGCGTAATGATGCGGTCAACACCGGAGCGCTCAAGCAGGTCAGCAACTAATCGCGCGGTAATAGGCTCACGCGGGCCAGCTTTGCGGTCTTGGCGGGCATAGCCATAGTGCGTGATTACTGCTGTAATAGACCGAGCGGAAGCGCGCTTAGCGGCATCGGTCGCAATAAGAACTTCCATAAGCATGTCGTTTACACGACCAGAAATTGATTGAACAAAAAATACGTCCGCGCCACGAATGGTCTCATCGTAGCGTGCATAAATCTCGCCATTTGCAAATTGCTCAAGGGTAATAGGTGCCAGTGACACTCCTAGTGCTTGGGCAATTTTCTCGGCAAGCGGACGATTGGAAGAGCCGGAAAACACGCGTAGGCTTTTGCTAACACAGAGGGTTTTTCCGGGGTCATTAGTTGGCATCTCTTCTGCTCCTTACATGGATCGCCAAACATACATGCTCATGAGTGCTATTGCGTACGACGTTTCTTTGCCGCACCGTAGCCCTCGATAATGCGCTGATTAGAGCGCTCAAGTGCAAGCGCTCCATCAGGAACATCCCTAGTAATACAGCTTGACGCACCAATAATTGCGTCGTTGCCAATAGAAACTGGTGCAACCATCATGGTGTCTGAGCCCACAAATACGCGGTCGCCAATGTGGGTTGGATGCTTGCGCGCTCCATCGTAGTTGCAGGTAATAGAACCTGCACCAATATTAACGTTTGCGCCCATGGTGGTATCACCAATGTAGGAGAGGTGGGGGACTTTTGACCCCTCACCAATGGTAGATTTTTTAATTTCAACGTGCGTGCCCGCTTTTGAGCCAGCTAACATATGTGTACCAGCGCGCAAATATGCACGTGGACCGCAGGTTACTTGGTCTTCAAGCTGCACTTCTAGTGCAACGGTTTCGTCCACAATGCAGTCTTTGCCAATAATGCTATCTATGATGCGCGTATTGGGTCCAATCTGGCAGTTTTCGTCAATGATGGTATGTCCAAGAACATGCGTTTGTGGCCAAATGACGGTGTCGCAACCAATCTGCGCGTCAGGTGAAATCCAGGCTTGTAAGGGGTCGATAAAACTCACGCCGTTGTCCATAAGCTGTGCATTGATGCGCTCACGGGCAAGTGCAGTAATTTCGGCAAGTTGCGCGCGGGAATTTACACCCAAGCCGTCTCGATAATCGCTGCAGTGAAGGATACCAACCCGTTCGCCTGCTGCTTTAAGAATCTCTACCATGTCAGGCAGATAGTACTCGTGCTGTGCGTTTTCGGCACGAATTGAGCCAATGTGTTTTGCAAGCTGTTCGCCATTAAAAGCGTAGCAGCCGGCGTTGCATTCTAACAGATTGGCGTCTTGCTCTGGCGTGCAATCCTTCTGCTCAATAATACGCACGATTGAGCCGGTTGTATCCATTTGTACGCGCCCATAGCCAAAGGGCTGAGGTGGTGTCATGGTAAGCACGGTGCCTGCATAGTTGTCGCTCGCCACCGAATCAATAAAGCGCGAAATAGTATCTGGCTGAATGAGTGGCAAATCACCGTTTAGTACGACAACAGAGCCAGACTGAATATCACATGCTTCTAAGGCAATTTTTACTGCATGACCGGTACCTAGACGTTCGGTCTGCTCAACAGTTTCAACGCAGGGGGTTTGTTCTTGGTAGTGAGTGTTAAGCAGTTCACGTACTTCGTTAGCATGACTTCCAACAACAACGATAATGCGGGTACAACCTGCAGCGCGTGCAGCGTCAACCACCCATAAAATCATCGGCTTTCCCAGAATAGAATGGGAGACCTTAGCATGCTTGGACTTCATGCGGGTACCCTCGCCAGCAGCGAGAATAATAGCGGTGGCGTCCATGTGCTCCCCTCAAATATAGGTATGATGCCCTTCGATGATACCGCAGAAGCATGCAATTCGTGACCCCAAGAGGCAGGTTCGCAAATCGTTCGTTTTGACGCAGATTTAGTGGCGGGTCAAAACTGGTCAAATCTGCACAGTCATTTGAGGGAGCCAGCTACAATAGATGAGGGGTTTTAGCTGAGAATAGATAGCGTGGGCAATACAAGGATATGGTGAGCGCTACATGAAATACAAGGTATGGGATAGTATGCACCCAGCACCGCTTGCTCTTTACATAACAATAACCATTGCCGTGGTTATGAGCGCAATGCATCCGGTGCTCATTGGGATTTCATGCTGCGCGTCTGGCGCGTATTTGTGTATTAGTACGGGTTTGTTGGGCGTGCTTAAACAATTGCGTTGGCAGATGCCGCTTGTACTGCTTATTGCACTGGTTAATCCCCTTTTTTCTGCCTCAGGTTCAACCGAGGTATTTAGACTGGGCACCCGTGCGATATATCTTGAAAGTTTGGTGTATGGCGCCTGCATGGGAGGGCTGCTTGTGGCGAGTGTGGGCTGGTTTGCCGTGGCGGCACAGATGCTCGACTTTGACCACGTGCTTACACTTTTGAGCAACCGTATGCCTACCCTTGCTCTTATGTTGGCGCAGCTTATGCGTCTCATACCTCGCTATCTGCGACAAGGACAGACCATTATGTCTACTCAGGCGGTGGTGCGAGCAGGGCGTGGCGCTAACATAGGGCGTGGCGCTAACATAAAACGTGGCACGAGTAACGCCTTTCAGGATGGACTGCGCGCTACACATGTTCTTATGGGTTGGGCGCTTGAAGACTCACTTGAAACAGCCGATGCTATGCGCGCACGCGGCTGGGATGCGGGGTCGCGCCGAAGTTTTTACACGAGGTTTTCTCTGACTAGCCGCGAGTATATGCAGATAGCCTTTGTGTTGTTGGGCGGTATAGCTTATGTGGCAGTAGCGGCTGTAGTTTCTTCTAGCGTGCATTTCTATCCACGGCTTAGCATCAATCATTGGTGGCTGGGATATGTGTTCTATGCCCTCTGGATGCTGGCTCCGACGATATATCTAACAATTGAAACGAGGCGTTTTTCATGAGTTTGTCTGAGCCATACGCGCTTGAAGTATGTAATCTGTCGTTTCAGTATGCGCTGTCTACACGCCCAGTCTTCAGCCGGCTCAGCTGGCGTGTTCCTAAGGGCTCGTTTACGCTGCTCACCGGTGCCACCGGCTCGGGTAAGTCAAGCTTGTTATCGCTGCTAAAGCCGGAGATTGCGCCGTCAGGGCGCTGCAGTGGTGAGCGGCTGATAGCAGGGATTCCGTTTGAAAAACTCGACCGCGAAAGCTCGGCGCGTACGGTGGGCTATGTGTTTCAAAACCCGGATAATCAGATTGTGTGCGATACGGTTTTGCGCGAGCTGGCGTTTGGACTTGAAAACTTGGGAGTGCCGCGCGCGCAGATGCGCAGGAAAATAGCCGACCTTTGCTATTTTTTTGGTATGGAAAGCTGGCTGCATGAGCCGTGCGATACCCTTTCAGGTGGAAGAAAACAGCTGCTTGCGCTTGCTGCCACATTGGTTATGCAACCGCACATCTTATTGCTTGATGAGCCAACCGCACAGCTTGACCCCATCGCCGAAAAGCAGTTTTTGCATGTTTTATTTAGGAGCAACAAGGAGCTGGGTTGTACGGTGGTAGTAGCAACACACAAGCCTGAGACAATGCATGAGTATGCAACGCACATGGCTCGTCTTGTTGACGGGCACGTGCAGGAGGTTCCGCTCAATCAGCGTGAGGATTCTGAGGCGTGTGAAGACTGCAAGACCTTGGAGGGAAAGACCTTGCACGCAGCGGGAGATGTGGCCCTTGCTTCACGGGGGCTGCCCGAACCGTTGAACTTCCAAGCATGTTCAGTAGAGCCGGTGAAGCACAAAGCTATGCCAGACTTGGTAAACACTGCAACCTCAGAAAGCGGCATAGACCTCGCAAGTACTGACGCTCCGGTAAACGCCGCAGCTCCCACAGCCCCTGCCGTCAGCCTTTCTAGGGCATATTATCGGTATGAGCCGCATGCTCCGTGGATACTGCGTGGTCTTGATATAACTATTCAGCAGGGCTGTATTCATGCGCTTGTTGGCGGCAACGGCTGTGGAAAATCAACCTTGCTACAGCTTATTGCGGGTGCAAAAAAACTTTCAAAAGGCAAGTTTACATGCAAAATTGCTGAGCGGGCATTGTTGCCGCAAAATCCTGTAGCATTGTTTGCGTGCGAGACGGTTTACGAAGAGCTTATGGAGTGGTCAGGGCTTGGTGGATACAATCTTCAAGCAGCTAAATCCATGCTTAACAAGGTGCAACTTACTTCACAGGTAGATGTGCATCCCTATGACCTTTCGGGCGGTCAGCAGCAGTTGCTAGCCTTAGCAAAGCTATTACTTATGCAGCCACGTTTGCTGGTACTCGATGAGCCAACTAAAGGACTTGATGCGCAGGCACGCAATCAGCTGCTCCAGCTTTTGGACCAGCAGCGCACTCAAGGCACTACTATTGTTATGGCAACGCATGATTTAGCGGCAGTACGTACTATGGCAGATTACGTATCGCTTATGTTTGATGGTGAGATTGCAGCAACAACCAGCGGGGAGGAGTTTTTTCATGACACCATGTTCTTCCGCCCCGCATAAATCTGCTGCGCCTGCCGCAGCTTCTTCCGACCTGCATAACCCTGCTCTACCAGAGCCAATTTCTCCTGCCTCTCACAAAACAGCTCTGCCGTCGACCCCTGCGCCAATGCCTGTCACACATGCGATGTCTGCTGCTCATATGCGCTGGCTTGAATATCCGCTGCTGCTCTTGGTGCCCGCTTGCATGGTGGCAAGCCTTATCTGGACTGATATTCCTGCTGCTGCGCTTATGTTGCTTGTAGTGATAGTGGTACTTGTTCTGTTTTTTATGAGCTATGACCGCGCGCGTCCAGGGCTTCGACAACTTATGCCGGTGCTTGTATTGTCGGCACTAGCGGCTGCCGGCAGAATATTGTTCGCTCCCATTCCAGACGTTAAGCCTGTTTCGGCAATTGCAATTATTGCTGGTGTGGCGCTTGGCCGGCGCGAGGGCTTTATGGTTGGTGCACTTGCAGCGCTCACTAGCAATTTCTTTTTTGGACAGGGAATGTGGACGCCATGGCAGATGTATGCTTGGGGGCTTGTTGGTTATGGTGCAGGGCTTCTTAACGACGCTCATCTCATTATGCGCTTAAACGGGCAGCCACGCATGGCGCTCGTACTTACGTATGGCGCACTCTCTGGTTTTATCTTTGGTGCAATTATCAATAGCTACGATATTCTTGGTTTTGTGCGCCCTCTAACCTGGGGAGGAGCCATTGCTCGTCTTGTTTCGGCGCTTCCTTTTGATATTTTGCATAGCCTAGCCACTTGCGCGTTTTTAGCGGTCTTGTTTGTACCGTGGATACGGCGCATTGAGCGCGTTGTGCAAAAATTTATGCTGCATGGGTATGAGTGAAGAAGATATTTGATTGCTCTTTGATAGCTCGCTTCGCTACGTACACGCGATAGCCCGACCCATGGAGGTTCCGTGCACGGAGATACCATTTTACTCATGACTTTTGTACTGGCGCTCGTTGCTGCCTTTGTGGGAGGTCTAACAGCGCGTATGTTAAAACTGCCGCCACTGGTGGGCTACCTGCTGGGTGGCTTGGCTGTAGGACCATTTACTCCCGGCTTCATTGGCGATTCGCATGCTATGAATCAGCTAGCTGAGGTCGGCGTCATGTTTATGATGTTTGGCACCGGTTTGCATTTTTCTCTTAAAGACTTAAACGAGGTAAAAGGCATTGCTATTCCGGGCGCTGTTCTGCAGATTACCTTGGGAACACTTGCAGGTTACGCACTTGCTCAGGCCTTTGGATGGGAGCCTGCGGCAGGCGTTATGCTTGGTTTATCTGTCTCGATTGCATCGACGGTAGTGCTCATAAAAAACTTAACTGATGAGGGTCTCTACCATACGCAGGGTGGACGGGTTGCAACGGGCTGGTTGATTGTTGAAGATTTAGTGACAGTGCTTATTTTGGTTGTGTTGCCCGTGGTATTTGGGTCGGGCGATATTAGCCCGCAAGAAATTGCACAAGAAATTGCGCTTGCACTCATAAAAACCGTTGTATTTGTAGCACTTATGCTGGTAGTAGGCTCACGCGTTTTACCGTGGCTGCTGGTGCGTATTGCGCGCTTTTGCCCGCGTGAGCTCTTCCAACTGGCAGTTGTTGTTATTGCGCTTGGTACGGCAATCGCTGCAGCAACTTTGTTTGACCTATCCGTTGCGCTTGGTGCATTTTTGGCAGGCGTTGTGGTTTCAGGGTCTAAGCTCTCGCATCGGGTAGCGGCAGAAACTATTCCGTTTCAAGACCTGTTCTCTATCATCTTTTTTGCATCAGTTGGCATGATGGTAAATCCGGGAACGCTCTTTGCTCACATGCCCGAATTACTTGTGCTTGTTGCGTTAATTATTCTGGGCAAATGGCTTATCAATATGCTGCTTGGTCTGCTCTTTTCTGCGGGCGTGAGCACGTCGCTAACCATTGCTGCGGGTCTTTCTCAAATTGGCGAATTTTCGTTTATTATTGGGCAAACGGGTATGGCACTTGGCATTTTGAGTGCTGACCAATATGCGCTTATTTTGGGTAGTGCGGTTATCTCGATTGCGCTTAATAGTTTTGTCTTTAAGCTTGAGCGCCCGCTTGAGACATACATGCATCACGTGCCCGTTTTGCAGCGTTTATTTGAGCGGCGGGTTAGCACATTCAAAGAGCCACCCCATGACCTGCAAAATCATGTGGTGATTGTTGGCTATGGCACGGTAGGCTCGGTGGTTGCCGATGTTCTCTCGGAGCTTGAGGTGCCGGTGCTGGTGGTTGAGCGCGATTTGCCAACAGCTGAACTTGCAGAAGCAGCGGGAATCCCTGTTCTGGTAGGAGATGCGGCCAATTCAGAGATTTTACGCCATGCCCATGTTGAGCGTGCGCGTGAACTGGTTCTTACTATCTCGCGGGAAAGCTCTGCGGTAAAGATAGCGTATGAGAGCCTGGCTATGCACGCTGGGTTGCGTATTGCAGCACGTGCAACAACTGAGGACGGTTTAGCATCGCTTGCAGAAGCGGGTGTAGTTGAGGCGGTTCGTCCTGAGCTTGAGGGTGGTATTGAGCTCTTGCGCCACACCTTACTTGACCTTGATTTTAAGGCAAACCAAATACAGGCCTTTGTTGACGCGCTGCGGGTACGCGGATATGAGGCTATGGAGGACTCGGCACGCTCGCAACGTGTACAAGCTTTTGAGCAGCTTATGGCTTCATTTGATGAGGTAAATATGCGCTGGGTTGAAGTGGGTCGTTGCGAGGTTGCAGGGCTTACGCTTACCGAGATTAATTTGCGTGCTCGAACAGGTGCGCAAGCTATTGCCATGCGGCATCAGGGGCTGGTAATGCCCATACACGATGCGAGTGCACCGCTTGAAGCGGGGGACACGCTTGGTCTTATGGGAACCAATGAGCAAATTGACGCTGCGGTGGTTCTTCTGTCTGACAGCGAGGATTGCGATTGCTGAGGCTGTGACTGTCTAGCTGCTGGATTTTGAGGAGAGATGCTAACGGCAGCCGAGATGAGCCGAGAGGTGCGTTGGCAGTCAGGCGGTAGCGAGAGATTTAGCGCGAGGCACGGTGGCAGCCAAGCGGTAGCTGCACTTATATTTCAAGGGTAAGTGTGACCGGACAGTGATCGGAGCCGCATATCTCGTTTAAGATTTTTGCTGACTTGATATGTGGACGCAGCGCTTCGCTTACCAGAAAATAGTCAATACGCCAGCCAGTGTTGTTCTTGCGTGCGTTGCCGCGGTAACTCCACCAGCTGTAGACCCCCTCAAGCGTGGGGAAGAGCGAGCGGAATGTGTCAACAAAACCAGCGTCAAGAAGCTCGGTAAACTTGCCGCGTTCTTCATCAGAAAAGCCTGCGTTACCACGATTAGCCTTGGGGTTTTTTAGGTCAATTTCATTGTGGGCTACATTAAAATCGCCGCAGGTAACAACCGGTTTTCCGGTTTCTTGTTCAAGCGCAGATAAAAAGTGACGATAAGCATCGTCCCAAGCCATGCGCACATCAATGCGGGCAAGTTTGTCCTGAGCATTTGGCGTGTAGACATCAACAAACCAGAAATGCTCAAACTCAAGAGCGCAAACGCGACCCTCGGTAGCGGCACATGCCACAAGCTCATGCGATTCGGGCGTGGCGTAGGCAAGAACCGCATCAGCGTGGCGCACCGAGAGCGGAGCCTCGCGCGAAAATACAGCGGTACCCGAGTATCCTTTGCGCTCGGCATAGCTCCATACCTGATGGTAACCCGGTAAATCCAGTTCAAGCTGTCCCTCTTGCATCTTGGTTTCCTGGATACCAACGAAGTCAGCATTAAGCTGGGCAAAGATTTCGACAAAGTTTGGGTCTTTTTTCATGACCGCGCGAAGGCCATTGACGTTCCAAGAGGTAAAAGTATAGGTTTTAGACATAAGACTCCTTAGAGCAAGTGTGATAATCAAAGACGGGCATGTGCCTGCGCTGGAAAGCCTTTGTGCAGTTACATGACTTCTTCTGGGTAATTACATTATGTGAACCATACCAGAATGTTCAGCGGGAGCGGGCAAATTTTTGTGTGGCTATTGCGGCAATATGGCTGCGTCATAAACATGGATAGTGCGTACGGCTTGCATGAACGTAGGCTATATATGCGGCGTAGGAGGTGCAAGTTCGATACAATACCAAGCAGATGTATTTAGGCCGAAAGGAACTTCATGGCAACCGATACTAAGACGTGGCGCTGCGGAAAGTATGAATTGAGCTTCGACCGTCCGCGTATTATGGGCGTGCTCAATGTAACGCCTGACTCGTTTTCGGACGGCGGCGACCATGTAGATCCCGAATCTGCTATTGCTTATGGTCTTAAGATGTTGGACGAAGGTGCCGACATTATTGATGTGGGTGGAGAGTCAACACGTCCGGGATTTACGCCGGTTTCTGCTGATGAAGAGGCTAAGCGGGTGCTGCCGGTAATTCGCGCACTGGCTCAAAAAGGTGCTATTGTCTCAATTGATACGCGCCACGTTGAGGTGGCAAAGGCTGCGGTGCGCGTGGGTGCAAGCATTGTTAATGATGTCACTGGCTTTACTGACCCTAAGATGGTTGAGTTTGTAACGCATAATACCTGCGGCGTTATTATTATGCATGCAGGCGACCCACTGGCTGAGGAACCGCGCCGTCATACGGCGGTGCAGCTGGATACGTCGGCAGCTGCTTATGCAGCGGAGCGGGCTCAGCGTGTTGCAAATGCTGAGCTTGGTAGGGGCGCTAAGGCAAAGCGTGGGCGTTTAACCACAGGAATTATGCAGACACAGCTGCCTCTGTTGGGCATGTCGGTGCCAAATGGCTCTGAGGCAGCAGTAGCGCCTGAACAGGTAGATGAAGCGAATAGTGCTGCAAGTGCGGACGCTCAGCGTGAGCAAGAAGCTGCATTGATGCTTGAATCAGAGCAGCAGGCGCCAACGAGCGATGAGCTTCAGGCCATTATGGCACGCTCGGCCAAGCGTGACGCTACTCTGGGTGCGAGTTCACAGCTGCGGCGTTTTACCTTGCCTGATTCGGCGCCTATTATGCGTCAAGTTATGGGTTTCTTGTCAGATCAGGCACGCGCTTTAATGCAGGCAGGTGTGGATAGAAACCGCATCTGCATTGATCCAGGTCCTGGTTTTGGTAAAGAAGCCAATGAGGATATTGTTATTCAGCGTGAGACAGCCAAGTTGTCCTCGCTAGGATACCCTCTGCTGTGCGCCGTGTCGCGCAAGCGCTTTGTGGGTGCAATTTCGGGCGTGACTGATGCTCGGGCACGTGATGCGGCAACCTATGGCGTATGTCTTGGAGCAATTCAGCTGGGCGCTAATATTGTGCGCGTGCATGATGTAACCGGATTTGCTCAGTTCTTGAATGGCTTTTGGGCTATTGCGCGTCCGCAGCCACGCCGTGCTTTTATTGCGCTTGGCTCCAATATGGGAAAGCGCACCGATAACATTCGTGCAGCTAAAAACCTCATTGCCGAGATTCCGATGACCTGCGTGTCCAATTGTTCGCGCATTTATGAGAGTGAGCCGGCATACGAAACACGGCAGGAACCGTTTGCAAATGCAGTCATTGAGATTAAGACTGAGCTTGCGCCGCTGATTTTGCTTGAGCAGCTTATGCAAGTTGAAAACAGGCTGGGGCGCAATCGTACCAAGAGCGCGCGAGTTAATGGACCGCGGGTGATTGACTGCGATTTAATTTGGATGGACGGCGAGGTTCATGGTGGCGATAAGTTGCGCCTACCGCATCCGAGCCTTGGTGAGCGTGACTTTGTGCTTGTACCGCTTGAAGATTTAATGCATGATCCAGCGCGCTTTTTCCGCTTTGAGGGTATCGATGTAAAGGAGCCTGAGGAGCGCTACGGGCATGTGACTGGTGAGCTGGGCGTATTGTAGAAGTTCTGCTTGGCTTGCGGCGGTATTTAGCATGCCGTAGGGTGAGGCTGGGTTTTTGTGTTTGGCAAAGCGTGCGCCTGAGCTCGGCGTAGCGTGCACTTGAGCTCGGCGTAGCGTGCATCCGAGCTTGTATCTGGGTCTGCGCGTGTTACTGCAGAGTATGCGAGATTTGAGCCTGCGTAATTACTGTGGGCTATGCGCGGTGCGTATGGCTTGCATGCGTTTCCAGATTTCGTGTACCCCGCGCAGGGTGAGCTGCTGATCAACCACATCAAAGACGTCGGTGCAGGTAGCAACAACCGAGGCAAGGCCACCAGTTGCAATGACGGTGGCGGGTTTGTTGTGAGCTGTGGAGCTCGTGGCTGTGGGTGCTGGTGTGGTTGTGGGCGCGGCCGCATTTGTGGATATGCTTGTAGCGGTTTGTGTTTGTAGCTCGCCTTGAATACGGCGGATAAGGCCTTCTGCCATGGCGGCAGCACCTATGACAGTGCCGCTTTGCACAGCTTCAAGAGTGCTTGTTCCAATGGTGTGCTGCGGCGCTTCGAGCGGGACACTAGCAAGACGGGCGGCTCGCGCGATAAGGGCATCAAGGCCTACGCGAATACCAGGAGCAATAACGCCGCCGATGTAGGCGCCCGTGTGGTTGATGACATCAACGTTGGTGGCAGTGCCAAAATCAACAACAATGCAGGGGCTGCCATAGAGCGTGGCGGCTGCGGTTGCGTTGGCAATGCGGTCAGCACCAACCTCGGCGGGGTTAGGAGCGACAACATTGGTAACAAGGGCGGTATCAGGACCGATTTGGATAATGGGAAGCGAGAGCTCCTGGGCAACGAGTGTCCACGAGCGCAAAAGGTCAGGGACAACGCCTGCAAAGGCAATCCCAGTGACAATATCGAGGCTGAGCTTGTGTAGTTGAAAGTAGCCAAGAAGGCGGAGGTGCAGCTCGTCTTTGGTAAAGCTGCGGTCGGTTGGCATGCGCCAAGATTGAATGAGCGTGTCTTGGTCAAAGAGACCAAGGGCAGTTTGGGTGTTTCCCATGTCAACAGCGAGGAGCATGAAACCTCCGGAGGTGTGTGCGGCAAGGAGATGGTTGCACGTGGTGGCTTTGTTGGGCGGTGCCTGTGGTGCACGTTAAGTGGTGTGCAGGACATATACCGCATGCTCAATTGTATACTGCGGGCGTGTGAATGGGGAGATGGGCTGTAGGTTGTTGCGGTAAGAGTTAGTGCGGATTGTGGAGAATAAGCGCCGAATTATCTTTCTGTTTGACTAAGGGTGTGCAGAAGCGTAGTATTCTCCCTTGCGCACTAGATGCGCCCAGACATTGCGGGGTGGAGCAGTCTGGTAGCTCGCCGGGCTCATAACCCGGAGGTCGTAGGTTCAAATCCTGCCCCCGCGACCAAAAATACAGCCCTGACCTGTGAGAACAGGTCAGGGTTTTTTATCTGCCGCTGAAACAGGCGTATTGCTGGCTAAATAGGCTACCACCAGCCAAACTGACTCTTTCCGGTGTCCATTTTTGCGATGGCTTCCGGCATATAGGAAGAAAAGTGTGCCTGATTTGCGTCATATCATTACCTTTGCTCAACACAGTTTCGCTCTGGCGCAAGCATAGGACGCTCTGGCACGAGTAGCTTGCGGATGTGCACAAGCACGCTCTTCACAAGATTGCGCCCTGGTGAGGTAAGATTACAAAAGCCTTTCTATGTGTCTATAAAACAGCTGGCCGATAAACTCGCCTGCGGCGCCTAGTTCTCCACAATTGCCTGCGAAGGGCGCTGCTAAAAGCGCTTCAACGGCATGGTGCCTTGCGACGATTGACATCATGGATTAAACTAAATACTCACATTAAATAGAACGATGTGAGTATTTAGTAAAATACGGACGGAAGATTGCGGATGTTGTACGGATACGACGAAATGATTGAGCGCTACGGATCTGCCTACCAGATAGGCAAGGCGATTGAATCCAGCTCGCTTTTCAAGGTCGCTCGTGGGGTCTACTCCGACGAGCGCCACTCGGATCCCGGCGCGGTGGTGTGTACGCTCTATCCGCAGGCCGTGCTCACCATGGACTCCGCCTTCTATCTGCACGGCCTTACCGACGTGATTCCCGAACTGATTCACGTTGCGACACCGCGCAACTCCACGCGTATTTGCTGGCTGGGCGTGCGGCAGTACTTCATGGAGCCGAGACTGATGGCCGTCGGCGTCGAGGTGATGGAAGCCAGCGGTTCGCCCGTCCGCGTGTTCAGCCGCGAGCGCATGTTGGTCGAGCTCCTGCGCTGTGCGAGCGCGTTCCCACTCGACTACTATAAGGAGCTCGTCGGCTCGTACCGTAGGGTTGCGGGCGACCTGGACATGCGCGAGGTGGAGGACTGCATGGCGCTGTACGCGCGGGCGGATGGCCTGTTCGACATGCTTCAGAGAGAGGTGCTCTAGATGGACCTTGCTCAGATACGCGATGCCTACATTGACGACGGGCTTGACTACCAGAACGCCACTGTACGCACGTGTCGCGACGTAGTCCTCACGTTGATAGCGGCTTCCCGCATGGCGGATCACGTGACCGTGAAGGGAGGCGTTGTCATGCAGCAGATATCAGGCGATAGGCGCAGAGCCACGCGTGACCTAGACCTTGACTTTGTGCGCTACCCGATGACCGACGAGAGCATATGTGTCTTCATAAACGCGCTCTGTCCGCCGGACTCCGTCGTGCGGATTGACATCATCGCCCCTGTTGAGGACCTGAAGCATCAGGACTACCGCGGTAAGCGCGTGCACCTGCGCGTCACGGATGGTTTCGGGACGAGTATGGAGATGAAGCTCGACCTCGGCGTGCACGATAAGCTCTCATTGGAGCAGGACGAGCTGTGGTTTGATTCGGCGTTGAGCGACGACGGTATGACTCTTATGGCCAATAGCAAGGAGCAGGTGTGCGCTGAGAAGCTGCGCTCCCTTATGCGCATAGGGGCTGCCTCGACTCGCTTCAAGGACGTGTTTGATGTGTACTATCTACTGTGCCGCGAGGGTGTGGAACCCGACGCCTTCGACCGTGCCATGCGCGTGCTCGTTTACGACGATTCTGGCATGCGTGAGAACTGCGCCGGCGACGTGTGCACACGCTTGGCTCGCGTGCTAGGAGACAGGCGTTTCCGCCGCAACCTCGCGAACGCTCGCAACAACTGGCTCGGCGCGAACGTGGACAAGGTGACTGCGGGCATCCTGCGCTATTTCGAGTAGTTGGAGCGCAGCCTCTAAAACCTACGCGCGTTGGGAAGCCAAAGCGCGTGCGGCAGCGGGGTAAAGGCAGCTGTGGTAGCGATTCATATCATCCTCAAGGTTGAACCTAATTGATGATTCGGCATTTAGAGACAGCGCTTCTTTAGAGGAAATTGGGCTAAATGACAGTCTTGAACACCCAGCTGTCTTTGTCTTAGATGTGTCATTAAGGATGAGCTGCATGGCCTCTGCAATACGCACAGAGCGATTTGCTCGTGCTGTCTGGCGTGGCATTATTTGCTTGGTGGCTAAATAGGTTACCACCAGCCAAACTGACTCTTTCCGGTGTCCATTTTTGCGATAGCTTCCATGTCAGATTCTGTCAGTTCAAAGTCAAAGATGTCGAGATTATCCCTCATGTGCTCGATGCTCGTTGACTTTGGGATGACGGGAATGCTTCGCTGGACGAGCCATCGCAGCGCGACCTGGGCGGGCGTCTTACCGTGGGCTGAGGAGATGCTCTCAATGATGCCGCTTGTGAGCGCATCCCGATTTCCGGCTACGAGAGGAGACCAGGACTGCATGATGATGCCGCAATTCATGCATTGCGTGAGCGTCTTGTTCTGCTGCCTCAAGGGATGTGTTTCCACCTGGTTGACCATAGGGGCTATCCTGCAGGTATTGAGGAGATTCTCAAGTTTCTCTCCCAGGAAGTTGCTTACGCCTATCGCGCGTGCTTTGCCGTTTTCATAGGCTTCTTCGAGTGCTCGATAGATTCCTTCGATGTCGCCCGAAGGTTCATGGATGAGTAGCAAATCTACGTAATCGCACCTCAGCTCCTCTAGGCTGCGCTCGATAGATGCGACAGTGTCGCGATAGTTGTTTGTCCAGGTCTTGGTGGTTATGAACAGCTCGCTCCGTGGGATGCCGGATTCTTCTACAGCCTTCCCTACACCCGACTCGTTGCCGTAGCACTGCGCGGTGTCGATAAGGCGGTAGCCAGCTTCAAGTGCATCTAAAACAAGCTCTCTTGTTTTAGGCAGAGGCGTACGATACGTACCATATCCGACTATCGGCATTATGACGCCGTTTTTTAGTTCAACATATTCCATCATCGCATGCATTTTCTACAACAACCTTGACAGGTTTTTGGCCTCGGATTTGGTACTTGCTACCCCCAGATACTCAAGTCCGTAAACTTCGCAGAACTTGCTTATGGAGTACGCTCCGGCTTCAATCATCCAAGGTTTGGGGGCAGCTCCTTGAAAGAGAAGAACGAGTTTTTTACCGGACAGTTGCCCATCTCTACCATAGGGCAATGCCTCATACAGGCGGTCGAGCAGGTTTCGTACCGCTCCGCTCAGGTTGTGCCAGTAGACCGGCGAGCCCATAACTATCGTGTCCGCGTCTTTCATCGCAGATAGAACCTCGTCGAGCTGGTCGTTATCGAAGCGCTGACCATAACTAAAGATTCTATAATCCACTAGATTGAGCGTGTTGAAGTCTCTACCCTCAAGAAGAGTATTAGCAAGCCTTGCGGTATTGCCTCGTTTGTTGGGACTTCCGTTCACAAATAGGATGCTCATAATATGATTCCGTCTTCCCGTACGCTTTGCTAATGGTTTCGTTATACGAACTTGACCTCGTAGGAGTTGCGCTTGGCATTGAAGTCCCAATAGAGGTCGGCGATGTTGTCGGGTGCGAAGTGCTCGTCGCCCCCGATGACGCCGCAAACCATGACCATTCCGACAAAGATTCCCTTATCTGCAAGCTCTTGGTTCTTCTCGAGTGCAAGGTTTTGAAGCGCCGCCTTGCCCATGGAGAGTGCGACATATCCCGGGTAGGGGTTCTCGGCGAAGATGCCGCCTGTGAGGATAATCGATCCGTTTTTGGCGGCAAGTCCATTGGTTGCGAACTTGTCGATAGTCTCGTAGGCGCCGACAACATCTGTGGCGAGGTGGCGCATAACATCCTTTGCCGTGAGAGGCTCCTCGTCAGGGGAAGTGATTCCAACGTTGTAGACGATGACATCGGGGTCTCCCATGTCAGCTTGGATGGCTTCGATTGTCTTGTCGAACGCATCGATGTCGGTGACGTCCGTCGCGTAGGTGGAAACCTTGATTCCAAGCGCTTCGAGTTCTTGCTGGTACGTGGCGAGGCTCATCTCATTTCGGGCGAGAAGGACGACCTCGTAGTCCTCTCTGCCAAACCTGCGTGCGATTGCGTTGCCAAGACCTGGACCTGCACCTATGACGACAATTTTCTTGTTCATAATTTAGTCCTTTCTCTTAAGCGTTAGGTAAAGGCTAGTCTTTACAAGTCATATGTTGAATGCTTCAATTGGTTAATGAGTATTAGTCTGTAGTTAATGCAAAGGATGAAGGGAGTAAGCTTGCTTGACCAGCGCGTGAATACGTTTATGACCGTAGTGGATAGTGGGAGCTTTTCCCGTGCGGCAAAAACTCTCTACATCACACCAGTATCGGTAAAAAAGCAGCTTGACTCATTGGAGGCAGAGCTTGGTATCGAGCTTCTTGAGCGCACTAACCGCGGGGTTACGCCGACAGAGGCTGGAAGGATGTA
The DNA here is from genome assembly GCF_018889955.1 of Collinsella sp. zg1085. GTDB lineage: Bacteria > Actinomycetota > Coriobacteriia > Coriobacteriales > Coriobacteriaceae > Collinsella. The sequence goes on along the minus strand of NZ_CP076545.1, from coordinate 1,581,960 downwards.
TTTCGAGAGCGCGCGGCAAGCGCGGAGCATTATGGATGCGTCTCTTCAACGTGCGCGCTTTCTTGGAGGCTTTGCCGCTCGTCGCATCCGGGTTGGAACATCGCTTCTTCGGCCTGCTTCCAAGCTTCTGGAGGTGTGGGCGCGTGTCGGTACAGAAAGCGATTTGAGTATCGAGGTTGTCCCCTTCGATGACGGCACGGAATTAGACGATGTCGTCAAGCATCTTGGAGAGGATATCGATTGCATCATCGGACCTTGCGACGCACCGCATTGGCATGAAGCGTGCAGCGTGCTCAAGTTGGGATTCTACGATTGTCGAGTGGCAGTTCCGCGAAAGCGTGCGCTTGCATGCAAACCGTTTCTTACCTGGGATGATTTATGTGGTGAGTCGATTATGCTTGTAAGGGGCGGGGAGTCTCCAGTCATGGATTCTATTCGCGCCGAGATTGAGGGCTATCATCCTGAGGTGAGCGTCGTGGACGCACCGCGCTTCTACAGCATCGAGACGTTCAATTACTGCGAGAGCCGCTCGCTTCTTATGGAGACGCTGGACGCATGGGAAGGAGTTCATCCCGGATTCGTGACTATTCCGATGGATTGGGGCTATAGGGTTCCCTTTGGGATGCTCTACGCGAAGCGCGCAAGCAATGCCATGAGGGAATTCGCGGCTTTAGTAGAGAAGGCGATTTAGCTCCATCAGGGGGTTGCCAAAGATTTGGGGACAACTTGTTTCGGTATCGTGGCAGGGTTTTATACGCATGTTGGGCATAGCTGAGCGTTTGACTGATGGAGTAAGCGTTCGAGGCTCGATTGAAGCTACTAGCAAGGTTTGGTTTGCTCATATGTTGGAGGTCGTAGGCTTAAATTCTGCGCACACGAGCACGAACTTTACACTTGAACTGGTAAAACGGTTCAGGTGTTTTTATCTAACTGATTTTTTTATGGGTAACCCAAAACGTTACGAAAATCGCTCTCCGGTTGCGGCGTAGCGCAAGTAACAAGGGCTGAATTTCCACTCTGGCGCAACCGTCTTGAACTTTCTTTGAATTTGTAAAAAAGAAATACCTAATAAGGGCTCTAAATCGTCCGAGTTTTAACTGACAGTGCAAAGCCCAGCACATTACATCGAAGTACTCTCACTCATACTGTTTCGTGCACCGTGCGCACAAGATAGTGCTGCTTGCTACCGTATGTGTTTAGCTATGAGATGGGGCAATGACTTGCTGTTTTATAGGAAAGATTATTGATTACAATTTAATAAATCTATTAGAATTATTTCAATTATGAGTTTATAAAACAGTAAAGAATGCATTATGACCTACAGAGAAATTTATCGATACAGAAATATTTGTCATGCCAGACCTTGTCTGGGTAAACAGCTTCCGGCTTTTGTAGTAGCACAATACGACAAGAATGATTTTCTTCTCTACTCTCATGGAGCTTTTGATATTTGGTGTGTATACCATGCGGTGTCACTGGATAACATTGCTGCACAGACGATTTTACCTGATGATTACCCTCTTTCGCTTCAAACTATAGAAGTAGAAAAAATGACCGGCACTAATACAGACTTTATCGGTTCATTCGTTGAGTACGCTGTTGTCAACTTTGAATTCGATGCGCCAGAAGATGTTGACTATATGCAGGAAATAAGAGATTTAGCCGTGAAGTATGGCAGAGAAAGGGTGTGGAGCTCATTTCTCGATTTATACGAAGTCATTCCTCAGAAGAGAGATGTGGAGATTAGTAGAGAAATGACGCAAAAGGTACTTCAGATAACCGCTGAATATCCAGGTGAACCCAGGCTTCGATACATTCTTGATTGCTTGCTATGTGCAATGATTGCCGAAAATAATCGCTTGTGTAAATACGGCTCCAAATTCGACACGAAGCTAGGTAAGAAGGTCAAAGCGCTGGGGATTTACCAAGCAATATTTGAGCCAGAACTAGGCATTCGCGAAGTTGCAAATTATTCCAAAGGACAAAGCGTCGAGTGGATTTCAAATGAGTGTGCAAATCGAGGAATAAATACTCCCAACATGTAGATTTAGTAGCGCTAGTACACCACAAGGCTGAATTTGGATTGTTGATCTGCTGCCTAGCATGTAATCAGAAGAGATACATTACAAAGAAGGAGTAAGAAGTGACGCCAGGTCATCTGACTAGATTTTTTGACGCTAGGCCTGAGCGGAACTCCTTTACAGCTCTGTAGGTTACAATTATGGCAAGCGGTTTTGCGACCAGGAAGGGGTGTTCATCATGCCTTATGGCGAATATGCAGAGTGTCCGCATTGTGGACTGATAGCGCACGATAGAGAAGAAATTGAAGTGCTGTTTGGCTATCGATATGGCGGAGCTGTGCCGCAGTCATGGTGCCGCAAATGCCGCTCGTCTAGGTCGGACAAAGCCTTGAACCCATTTGATGCTGTCGATACCTGGATGTCGAACGGAATGGACGAAGATTATATGTTTAGCTATTCGGAGGATGAACTGCGCAAGTACATTTAAGCGCTGTCACAAGAGCTCGGCAGTCAGTGCATATCGGAAAACCGATATGCACTGACTGGTGCTACATTTAAAAATGGATATCTCTGAATATCCTGCAATAAGAAGGGTCAGCGATGGCAAGGAAAAATAAATATCTAAAGCCGATATTGAAATGGGTTGGAGGCAAGCGTCAGCTTTTGAGCGAAATATCGCCTCTAATTCCCTCTTCGCCATCGCTGTATGTTGAGCCGTTCATTGGCGGCGCAGCTGTGCTGCTGGATAAGCAGCCAGAGAAGGCTCTTATAAGCGACTTCAACGAAGAACTAATAAACGTTTACCGAGTGGTGAGGGATCACCCCTCACGACTTATAGAACTGCTTAAAGGTCATGAAAGGGAAAACAGTAGCGATTACTACTACGAGGTGAGAGCGCTAGATCGTGATACATCTTTTTCTCAGGTATCGAATATCGAGCGCGCTGCAAGAATAATCTATCTCAATAAAACCTGCTTCAACGGCCTTTTTCGCGTTAACTTCCAAGGGCAGCTAAATGTGCCCTACGGTCGCTACAAGCATCCGAATATCGTTAATGAGCCGGGTGTCATGGCTCTCTCGACTTACCTGCAGGGTGATATTGATATCCGGTGTGGCGATTACGCAGCTGCCCTCGAGAATTTACCCCAGGGCTCCTTTGTGTATCTTGATCCGCCGTACATGCCCGTATCTGCTACCTCTGCATTTACCGGTTATACCGAGGGCGGATTCAATTATGACGAGCAAGTAAGGCTGCGAGATGAGTGCTTGAAACTCAAAGAACAGGGAATTTCTTTCCTCCAGTCAAATAGTGACTGTCCTGCAATACATGAGCTGTACGAGGGCTTTTCCTTGAAAATAGTTAAGGCAAAACGTTCAATAAACAGCAAAGGCGATAAACGCGGCGCCGTGAATGAGGTTCTGATCAGTGGCTAATATAATTTGACAACTGAATCAAGCGCAATTAATGCGCTAATGGCTAGCGGGAAATTAGATGATTTTCTCGGTTCGGAAAACACCGTAGAAACGTTCAATGGACGCACGGTTACGGGTGATTTTGTTGATGGAGCAAGTTACGGGTGATTTTGTTGATGGAGCAATTATCTGGCGCAGACAGCTGGTGAGGCCCCTGCCAAGTAGCCTTCGGTGCTGTCTAGGACGAGGAATCGGCTATGGAACAAGGTCACGTGCCTGATTTCGAGCGTCGTAGACTTGTCCCTCGAAGAAGATCTTCTGGTTCGGTGCCTCACGGATCTGCTTGAACATATGGGCGTTGTCTGCGATGAAGTGATGCATCTCGACGAAGGCATTCATAATTTTGACGCATACCGTTATTGCTGTCTTGCTTCTGAGGACGGCAGAGAGCATGGCAGTGCCCTGCTCGTTTAAGACTCTGGGAAGGTAGCGTTTTTTCCGCTGCGACCTTCGTTTTTTAAGGTCACAATTTGCGATTTTAAAACTTGACTCTCTGTGATGTTTTACATCTTGGAAGGGTTTATAGATGACAGCTTGAACAAGGTAATGACGGACTCTTTGCAACGTAAAGCGCCTCAGCCTGTCGCCCTCGCGGTAATCTCGCAGGAAGTTTGGTGCTGAGTTGGTCAGACGATATACTGCACAACTACATATCGCTCGCGTTAGTATATTAAGGGGGATAAGCGATGATTCTTAAAACTAAACGGCTTCTCTTGCGGCCTTGGAAAGAGTCCGACGCTGAGCGTCTTTACCACCACGCCAGCAACCCGGCGGTGGGTCCCATGGCTGGATGGCCTGTTCATACGAGTGTTGAAAACAGTCGTGAGATTATCCTAAACGTCCTTTCTGCTGGGGAGACATACGCGGTATGTCTGAAAGATGACGGACAGCCCATGGGAAGCATCGGCCTCACCTCTCCGAGGCAAATTCATGGCGCAATCCTGTCAACCGAGATGGAAGTTGGGTTTTGGATTGGTGAGCCGCACTGGGGCAAAGGATATATGCCCGAGGCAATTCGCGAGGTGCAGAGACATGCTTTTGAAAACCTTGGCTGTACGGCTCTTTGGTGCGGTTACTACGACGGCAACATAAAATCGAAACGTGTCCAGCAGAAGTGTGGGTTCATCTACCACCATACTGAGAAGGACGTTAATTGCCCCTTGCTTGGTGAAGTGCGCACCGAGCACTTCACATATCTGAGCCAGGAACGATGGAAATTGCTTTAGACGTTCGGTGAGGGTGAGAATGTTGTCATCAGGCCAATCTTTCGTCTGGATTCGATGTTCTCGACGATTTCCTCTGCAAAACCATTGAGAACCTCCGTATTACACAGACTTAAACTCACCCTTGATGAGGAACAGCAACCCATACGGGTAAGTATCTGAATTTACTAGTACTCCCAGTTCACTCTTCTCAGTGAATAGACGAAGTCACGATGCCAAAGCGTATCAGTATGCCTTATCGATGGCGCTTGGGTACATATCTGTACCGAATCAACCGTTGATTCGGACGGAAAGGAATAATTGCACCTTTGCTGGAAAAATACGCTTTGCGGACTTGATTATTCCCCGAAATCCCAGCGGGAGTAATAGCGGGTGGCTTAAAATCGGTCTCTTCTCCCGAATTAGCATCGAACGGACGCCACTATGGACGGGTTTACTACGATGCAGTCGATAAGCTATGCATGCATTGATGAGGTGGTTACCTGTCTTTGCGGCAAACGGCTTTTCCGGCATGCTCTCCTGCTTCTTCATCCTTATTGCGCCTTCATTACATGAGATAATGCATAATCATCAACGATGGAAAGGGTGCGTGTATGAAGCCCGAATGTTTATCAGATCAGCTGTTATTCAATACGGTTTGACTTACAGCTAGTAACGGTAGCTGTGGCACTGGTTCGTACTTCAACTTCCAAGCAAACGGAAAGACCTTCCCAACCATCATCACTAACAAGCACGTCATTAACAACAACCCAGACGAGGAAATGACATTCTTCGTTCAGCTGGTTGAAGAGGGCGGCTCAACCGAAGAGAGTTACCGAGTTGCGTACAAGGCACAATGGATCTTCCATCCCACACACGACTTGGCATTTTGCTTCGCAGCTCCCGTCTTCAATGCTGTCAAGCAAATTACGGGTAAAGATGTCTTCTATATCGGGAACGACATGAGCATTATTGCAACGGAAGAAAAGTTGAGAGATGTTCGCGCGGTCGAGGAATTGACCATGGTCGGTTACCCCGTCGGATTGTGGGACGAGGTTAACAACCTTCCGTTTTTCCGGCATGCTACACTGCATCACATCCAGCCTATGACTTCAACAGCCCTAGAATTGGGCTTGTTGACATGGCGTGCTTCCCGGGGTCTTCGGGTTCGTCCGTCTATATCCTCAATGAAGGAAGCTTTCAAGACAAACACGGCAATATGAATATCGGCATTTCAAGATTGTTCTTCCTAGGCATACTCTATGCAGGTCCTGAATATACGGCAGTTGGAAAGCTGCAGATACGAGGTGTTCCGACGAAAATGATGGTTGAGCCCCAGACCAATATAATGACCAACCTTAGCTACTACATCCGATCCCACGAATTGAACGCCTTTTAGGAAACTTTCTTGTTGCGAGGCATCCCTTAGACAATCCCCGCCTTCTCAAAATGCTTCCTCATGATCTTTAGCGAGACGAACGCACCGACAAGGCTCATCACCGCCGTAAGGACAACCATTCCGACGTACATGGAACCCGAGAACATCGCGACGAACTGCGCCATGGTCTCATCGGTGAGTCGCAGTATTTCTTGGCGCTCGGAAAGATACTGAGCAGCTGAAAGGTATATGGGAAGGGTGTAGAGCGCCGACTGCAGCGTGCAACCGACGGCGTAAGCCGCAACGAGACCTTTCCTGTTCGAGTACCCGATCCACGTGGCAACCACCTCCGCAAGGGCCCAGCCCGCGATACTGCCGATGACACCGAAGACGTTTGCCGCCATCAGGCCGGGCAGCACGTTTATGGTCCCCATGATGAGGAAGGCTCCGGTCTTCCTGACTTTTGCGGCAAGGAGCAGATAGGCTATCGATGTGAAGAAACAGACGATGGGTATGTTGGCGACTGTCCCAACAACGGTGAGTCCCGCGATGCCTCCCACTACGAAGAAGATTAGGAGGGACAGCGCTCCGAAGACGCCAATGGATACGAGATCTCGAGTCCCTATGGTCGAGGTTTCGCCTTTTTTCATAATGAGTCCTTTCTTCCGTTCTGATTTAAGACGTACAAGTTTGACGAGACAAGTCTCGTCCTGTGCCCCTCTATCGCGGTCCGAATTGAAGCCACGCAAGCACTCCGGTTGCCAGGAGAGTGAAGGCGGTTGCCACGGCGTCCCTCTCTCCGAAAGACAGGGGCTGCAGCACCGTCGCTTGGGTCTTGCTGTCTAAGCCGCGGGCAAGCGCGGATGCCGCCAGCTCGTCGGATACCCTCACGCTCCTCATGAGGAGCGGAACTATCAAAAGCTCGCATGCGAGAGCAGGGTGTCTGAACACGTATCCCCTTCCTGCGAGCACGCGCCGCGTCTTCAGGCTTTCCATGAGATGCGAGGCGTCCCTGCGTATAGTTGGGAAGAATCGCAGAATGACCATGCATGGAATGAGAACCGCTTGCGGAGTTCTCATAGACTGCAGCGCAGCGAGAAGATCCTGCATCGAGGCCAGTTTAGAAAGGGAGATGCCCAGAAGAGCCAGAACTACGAACTTCTGGGCCATGTAGCTCAGCATGACCACGGCGATTACAAGCGTCGTGTTGCCCGCCCCTTCGGCGAGAGCCATGACGGCAGCTATGAGGCCATAGGCGGCAGATAGGGCGATGCACGGCCGCCATGCCCCGGAGACGAGCGCGCATAGAGCCCCGATAGCGCATGCCGCATGAGCTGCCTCCGGACGGTTGGAGAGCACTGCGGCAATGCCCAGAATGCAGGTTGCGAGCAGAGCTGTCCGCGGGTCTATGCGTCTGTATGAGCGCCCCATTGCACACCTCCCTTCCAAAGCGATCTCAAGAGCCTCTCTCGCGCCGAGCCGTCAAGGGCGAAGTCGTCAACGATGATCCCATCCCTCAGATGGAGGATGCGGTCGCAGGCGGAGAGGAGGAACTCAGGATCGTGCGAGACGGCGAATACGACGCTTCCCGATTGTGCGAGCGATCGGATCGCGGAAGAGACTCTCTCCATGTTTTCCCTGTCCAAGCCGCTCGTCGGTTCGTCGAAGAAATAGGAGACAGCCTCATCGACGACAGCGCATGCTATCGCGAGGCGCTGCTTCTGTCCTCGCGAGAGTGTTGCGGGATGAGCTTCCCTCATATCCCATAGCCCCAGCCTTCTGAGTGCTCGCTCACAGGCAATGGCGTCTCTCCGTCCGCCCAACGAGAGCTCTCCCAGCACGCTATCGGAGAAAAGCTGGTAGTCTGGATCTTGCATGACTAGTCGGATGCGCCCCAGCCGCTCCTTTGGCGAAAGAGGCCTGCCGTCTACGGACACGGTGCCCCTATCCTCTTTCTCAAGTCCGCAGCACAGGCGCGACAGAGTTGTCTTCCCCGCACCGTTTTTCCCTATGATTCCGATTACCTCGCCGAATCGGGCGGAGAAGCTCAGCGGGCCGATGGCGCGGGGGTCGCGCGGTGTCGACCCGGCGCTCCTCGTCGAATGCTGTGAGCCGTATGAGACCGTAAGATTATTTATCTCGAAGACCGCATTCTCACGCTTTGACAAGGTCGGCTCGTGGTCGGGTATAGCGTTTAGCGCCGACTTCAGCTGTAAGCTCCTTAGACCCATATGGGCGAGCGTGGCGTCGTCGAGGGACAGCGCACTGGCTGCGTCGTATACGTGGGATACGGCACCGTCTTCGATGACGACCATCCGGTCGATGAGGTCAGACAGATAGAAGAGGCGGTGCTCCAGAACGATGACGGTCTTTCCCTCGCGTTTCAGCTCGGATAGTGTCTTCCTGAGGGTCTCCACGGCCCCCATATCGAGGTTTGCGGACGGTTCGTCGAAGACGTACACGGAAGGCCCCATCGCATAACAGGAGGCTATGGCCACCAGCTGCATCTCTCCGCTCGAGAGTTCGAACACGCTCCTATCCCGCAGGCGCTGGATGCTCATGCGCCGGAATGCGCTTTCGACCCGCTGCGCGGCCTCGTTGCGTGGCAGTCCCGCGTTCACGCAGCCGAATGCCACCTCGCTCGTCGTGTCGGTCATGAAGAACTGGCTGCGAGGGTCCTGGAAGACCGAGCCGACCATCCTTCCTATGTCTCCGATTCCTATCTCGCGTGTTTCCGTTCCGCCGACTCTTGCTGTTCCTTCCAGCTCGCCCTTGTAGAAATGAGGGATAAGACCATTTATGAGCCGTGCGACCGTGGTTTTCCCGCAGCCGCTTCTTCCTGTCAGGAGCACGAACTCGCCTTCATGGATATCCAGGTCGACGCTGTGGATAGCATCGCCGTCCTTCCCCGCGTATTGGAACGACACTTTGTCGAGGGTTATGTGCGTGGGGGCGCTCATGCCTGGCCCTCCGTCTTGACCCCACGTTCCCAGAGGGTCCGATAATAACCGGCGCTCTCCTCGAGGAGCTGTTCGTGGGTGCCCCTCTGCACGATTTTCCCCTGTCGCATCACGATTATCTGGTCGGCAGAGCGGATGGTGCTCAGATGGTGTGCCACCACGAGCACTGTTCTGTTCTGCGCGAGCGCAGAGACGGCTTTCTGTATGAGCACCTCGTTGACCGGATCCACGCTGCTCGTCATCTCGTCGAGCACGAGGATGGGGGCGTCCTTTAGGAACGCCCGAGCGACGGACAACCTCTGCTTCTGCCCGCCTGAGAGACCCACGCCATTCTCCCCGATGGGCGTCTCGTAGCCCTGTGGGAGCGACATCACGAACTCGTGGATGCACGCCTTCTTGGCCGCCTCCACCACTTCCTCGTGCGTCGCATCAGCCTTGCCGATGCGGATATTCCCCTCGATGGTGTCGGCGAAGAGCCGCACATCCTGCATGACGACGCTGATAGAGGCCAGAAGGTCGTCGTAGGGGATGTCTCTTACGTCCAAGCCGCCGACACTCACGCTTCCCGCATCCACGTCCCAGAACCTCAGCAGGAGGTTGGTCAACGTGCTCTTGCCTGACCCGGACTCGCCTACGAGTGCCGTCATGGTATGTTCGGGAACCGTGAACGTCGCCTCGGACAGCTCGAAAGAGTCCCTTCCATAGGAGAAGCGCACCTGGTCGAATCCGATCGAGTGCGACGAAGGTACGCGCGGCTCATCGGGCTCGGGGACAGAGGACGCGCGGACAATCTTCTCTATTCTGCGGAAGCTGTCCCTCACCTTGAGGTAGTTCATCCAATGCGACTCCATGGCGAAGAACGGCTTGTAGAACTCTGCGCTCGCGATGATGAAGCCGATGTAGACGAACAGGGGCAGGGAACCGTTCTGCACGAGCAGGGCGCCGCCCGCTGCCATGACTACGAAGGCGAGGTCCGCTACAAGGCTGTAGGCGGACAAGACCAGCGCCCTGTTCCGCGACGCCGCCTTGCTGCTTTCGCCGAAGCTTGCCACCGTCGCCTCGAGCCTGCGGTCGAGAGTCTTGCTTTCGGCGAAGGCCTTCAACAGCGGGATGCCCTTCACGTACTCGACGAACAGGCTCGTCATGTCCGCCGCGTCGTCCCCACATCTGCCCTCGAGGGTCTGGGCCTTTCTCAATCCTGCTGCAAGAAGCGCAAGCGCGGCGGGCAGGGTCGAGACCATGAGCAGCGCCATGTGCCAATCGACGAGGATTGCGGCCGCGAGCAGGATCGTCGCGACGATAAAATCGGCTGCCATCCTCGTCCAGAGGTGCCCTACCACCATCTCCATGTTGTCGATGTCCTTGTGGACGATGTCGCCGATCTCGCCCAGGCGCTCCCCCGTGTAGAAGCCCAGGGAGAGCGACTTCAGTCGCCTGACGACGGCGATCCTGATCTCCAGAACGAGGTCGAATCCTGCGCAGTGCTTCTGCTTGTCGGCCACGATGCCGCTTGCCCCCTTGACGAGAAGAAGGCAGATGAGCGCCACCCAGTAGAAAACGAAATCGGTCGCTCCACTCAGGACCGAATGGATGGCTGCGAGGACGACGAAGGCCATCGCCACGCTGGATAGCGCATAGATGGTGAAAGCGGCGATGCTTACGGCCATCATGCGTCGACCCGCAGGGGTCATCTTCCCTAAGATCTCCCTTACCATGATGTGGCCTCCTTGATGTCCCAGCTGTCCACCTGCTTTTGCCTGGCGACCATCTCCTGATAGAGGGCACAGGTGTACATGAGCTCTTCGTGGGTTCCATGCCCGGCTACACGGCCTTCCCTCATCACCACGATCTGGTCCGCCCCTCGAACGGCGTTCAGGTGGTGGGCTATGGTCACGACGGTCTTGTCGCGGGACAGGTCGTCTATCGCCTCTTGTATAAGGGCTTCGTTCTCGGCATCGACCGCGGCCGTCGCCTCGTCGAGGATGATGACGGGGGCGCCTTTCAGCATCACCCGGGCGATCGAGATGCGCTGGCGCTCGCCACCCGAGAGCTGGACGCCGCCCTCGCCGGGAACCGTCGCGTATCCGTGCGGGAGTCCGGAGATGAAGTCGTGGATGCGCGCCCTTTGAGCCGCTTCGACCACCTCTTCATGCGTTGCTTCCGGCCGACCGATGAGGATGTTCTCTTCGATGCTCTGGTTGAAGAGGAACACGTCCTGCTGGACTATGGAGAAGAAGCTTGACACCTGCCTTTCGGAGAGGCAGGAGAGGTCCTGCCCGCCCACTGTAATGCGTCCGCTGTCAGGCTGCCAGAATCCCATGATCAGACTTGCGAGCGTGCTCTTCCCGCACCCCGAGGAACCTACGAGCGCGTTGGTGCTTCCCTTGCGAAACACCAGGTCTATCGAGTCGAGGGCTCGTTTCCTCTCGTTGCCGTCCCCCTCGCTTTGAGGGTAGGAGAACGAGACGCCGTGCAGCTCGATGTCTCCCATGCGGGGCTCCTCGGAGTCCTCGACGGGGTCTGCGGCCTCGACGCCCAGCACCGACTCGATACCCGTCATCGCCTGGTCGAACATGAAGCGGTAGTGCTGCAGGGTCGCCGTCTTGGCCACCGATGACGTAAAGGCTGCGGAGAGCACCATGGCCAAGATGAGACGTTCGATGGATATGCCGCCTGTGGAGAGGAGCCACGTTCCCACAATCAGCACAAGTACCGTCCCAGACTCCATGAACAGCGCGATGAGCGCCATGGGAACCGAGACGTCGTTCATCGAGCTGGTTGCCCAGCTCACGTAATCACGCGCCGCCATGATGGTTTCGTCAGTCTTGCGTTCCTCCTTCCCGAACGCCTTGACGACCGCTACGTTGGCGACGTATTCCATGAGGCTGTTTTGCATGCGGGAGGCGTACTGAGCCACCATCTCGAAGCCCTTCGCCCAAGCGGGTGCCGCCGCCTTATTCACGAACCACATGAGGGGTAGGCCCGCCATCATGCACAGGGCGAGCCGCCAGTCTACTACAAGCATGAGGACGAACGCGGCGGCGGGGAACAGAGTGGCCGAGGCCGATTCGGGAAGTCCGTGGGCAAGGTAGACCTCAACCTGTTCCACGTCGTTGCGCATGATGTTCGCGAGATCTCCCGGTCTTCTTACTTGAAAGAAACCCAGGGGGAGCCTCTTCAGATGGCGCACAATGCGCAGGCGGATGTCCGTCAGGCACGAGTACGCCGCCTGATGGGACTTCCATGTTGCTGCGTACATGCACACCGCCTTCCCCGCCACACATGCTGTCATGCCCGCTGCGGCATAGGCAATCGCAGCGGGCGAGAGGGTCCCTTCTAAAAACAGGTGGACAAGGAAGATCACGAGAACCGTGGGAACGAGCCCAAGAACCGCCCTGGTTAGAAGCAAGGCATTAGATAGCCGGCTTTTCGCCGTCATCTCCTTGACCAACTCCTTTTTGTCTTTCATAGAATTTCTCCTTCTTCTCCTTCAATATTAAATAGAGATTCGATATTGAGAGTAGATTAAGACCTATCCCAGTTCGACATAGCTAACTATATCATTATAGAATTAGAATTCAATATTGAGTATCAGGGCATCCGAAAGGAGGTGACAGAAAGTTCTGTCACAGGGAGTTCACCCCTTCGTAATAACACTGGGCGATGAGCGCAAGCATCTCGCGAGCTTCATTCTCGCTGCTATAGTGGCGTGCTACTTCCATCAGGCTCTCCACGAAGTTGCTTGCTAGCACATGGGCAAGTAGGTCTGGATAGTGCAGAGTCGAACGCTCGTTCATCATGTATCGGATATGACGCTCGATGCTCTTGACGAAATCGTCCTTCGCATGCTCGTAGGCGGTACCCTGGCTCTTGTCGATCAGGATAACCAGCAACTTGTGGTGAGCCAACATGTCGAGCAGCGATCCCTCGGCGGCAATCTGGTATCTCTCAGAGGGCGTATCCGCAATGATAGATTCTTCCTCGCGCGCGATACGGTTGAAGTCGAGGGGAACGGACGAAACGACTCCCTCAAAGAGCTTCTCCTTGTTCTCGAAGTACGAGTACAGCAGGCTCGCCGACACGTCGGCGAGCCTCGCGATATCCTGCATCTTCGCACTGCGGAAGTCCTTCTCGTAGAACACCTGGACGGCGGCGGCAAGTATGCGCTCGCGCACCTCTTCCTTGAGAACCTGCATGATTTCCTCCTCAAATTCTCTCAATGTTAAATATCGATTCAGTATTGTTCATTCTAGGCGACGCCGAACGAATGTCAAAGAGTGGGGAGAGGACTAAGCATGGCTCATTTTCGACCATTTAGCTTGAAGTATTACGTTTGATTGGCCTGTTCACCACGACACACAAGACCAAATCGTTGTGGATTTCAGCCCCTAGGGTGTCTTAGCAATACCAAGGCGCTCCTGCCGGCCTCTTTGTCCCGCTTCCTACTGTATGAATGCATCGTTGACTGTTGGGATAACAGAAGTATGGCCGAGACGGTAAACCCCCCATATCGGCACACCTGCTGAAACTGAAAGCTCCCATAGGGCCTATTCCGTTTTCCGTTGACCTGCGCCCCCGATGCATGTCGCAAAGAAGGGAAACCGCGATAGCCGAGGAGGCGACATGGCGATGACAAGGGCAGAATACGACAGACCGCATATACCTCAGAAGGACTTCTCCACAGTGCAGGACGTGGCGACGCTGCTCATGACAAGCGAGGGCAAGGTGCGAGAGCTCTCCCGCAGGAAGGCGAACCCGCTCCCTTTCAGATGCTTCGAGAACTCCAGGCGCGGCATGTTCATCAGCAGATCCGAGCTCGCGGCCTGGGTGAAGAGAAACACGGTGCTCGTCGAGGGCGGGTACGGCACGCCCTACGTCGACTGCGACTGCAGCCTGGAGGAGCCCTTCACCATCGTCTACGGCCACCACATGGACGACGGCAGCGTGTTCGCCGACTTCGCGAGCTACAGCGACGCCGACTACGCGCGGGAGCACCAGATGATTAACCTCTACACCCGCGCAGACAATCAGCGCCATGAGCTGAGGGTCGCTTCGATCGACGTGGTCAACGCGAGCTACGAAACCCTGCAGACGGAGTTCGAAGACGAGGGGGAGCTTGCCGACCACGTCTCAGCATGTTTGGCTCAAAGCGATGTTGTTCTCGAGCGACAAACCGACGTCGACCACCTGTACGCCTTCGCAACCTGTTCTTACGAGACCTGGAACTCCTGCACGGTTGTGTATGCCACACCAGCTGCCATGGGCGCCGGCTAATACCCGGGCGAAAATCGGAGGCTGGATGATCCGGTTTTCAGCAAGGGATTCTATTATGAACAAATTATTGGAGTTAAGATTAAACGGTGAGCAAGTCACAGCATGAAGGAGCAGAGGGGTTATGCCAAAGAACAGGGAGCTTGCCGACTACATCATGGACCAGCTGTCCGATCTGGGGGGGGTATACGCAATATCCCCATGATGGGCGGGTATGTGTTCTACACTACAGGGAGTGGATATTCGGTGGGGTTTACGAGGATGGCTTCATGGTGAAGATCACAGAAGCCAGCAGGAAGTCCATGCCGGATAGCGAGCCGGAGTCCCCATACGAAGGCGCAAAGCCCATGCTGCCGGTAACCATCTTGGACAACAAGATAGCGCTGCAAAATATGGTGGAAGCGATGTATCCGGAGCTGCCGGAAAGAAAGCTGAAGAAGAGAAAAGCATAGAACATGGTCATGGTCGGACAGCTTCTGTTTTCAGCTAGGGGTTCAGCCTAAAGAACTCGTACGGTCACCGGCAAGCATGTTGGCCTTGCCGTACTCGAATGTGTAGCCGGTGATAGAGCTCTTGGGAATACGCTCATTAACGTCGTGGGCTCAAACCGGGTTCTCGCGAGGTCGGACAGATGTTTCGATTCGCTATCTGCGTGCCATCTTCTGGAGGTTCCGCAGCTTCCAGAGCGCTTCGGGGCTCCTTGACGCGGCGCCGGCCGTTTCGGCGTCCACGAAGAGAAGGTCTGGGCGGTAGTCCGCATCCGCGAGCCTGTCCAGATACTCCCTCTCAGCATCGTCTCTCGGGAGCACGCGGAGCCTCACGAACTCCTCGGCACCCTCCATGAGCCCCGCGAGTGTTGGCTTCTCGTCGCGCAGGCGGAGCATGGGCAGCAGCTGGTCCTCCAGCTCGCCCTGCCTGTCCCCGAAACGCCCGGCGCGGCCCTCGAACGGCAGCGGGAACCTGGCCGACAGCGAGGCGTAGAAGAGCACGGCCTTGTGGAAGAAGGCCTCGGCATCTCCGTCCAGCTCATCGGCGTACTTACCCAGGTTGGAGATGTCGTAGAGGTCTCGAACCTTGATCCTGTCGAAGAAGGCTTTGACCTTCCCGCCGGCGAGCTCGGCGTCGCCGAACATGAGCACGCCGGTATCCGGGCGGAGCGGGCACGACCGCAGCGTGGGCGCGGCGAGCGGCGAGCGGTTCATGTAGATGCAGTCGATCTTGACGTGGTCGGAACCCCACGCTCCGCCGTAGCGCAGCATGAAGGTCCTTCCCGCGTGGCCGTCCTCCCCGGGGCTCACAGCGTAACCGAGCGCGGTCGCCATCTCCCCGATGGCGGTCTCGACGAGGGGGCGTTCCGCGAGCATCGCGGCGCGGTTGACGGCGCCCACGTACGACACGTCGATGTCGACCGAGAGCCGAGGCATCCCGAGCATGAAGAGGTTGATGGCGGTGCCTCCGTGCATGGCGAGCTTGCCTTGCAGGTCGGGATGCTGTCCCATCTCTTCGAGGATGTCGAGGAGCCTGTTTACCTTGTCTGCCGTCCTCGGCTGGAACTCGTCCATGCTCACGATGCCCACGAGCGCACCTCCTCCTCCGTCTCCGGCAGCGTCATGCGCCACCTATTTGACCAGCCGCGCGATTCGGACGACCGCTTGTCGAGTTTGGAGGTCACGCCAACGCACCTCTCCTGCAGTTGTTTGATTACATCTTCGGGCACGCGCCAATGCTCCGCCTTCGCTTCGAGCAGCCAGCCCGCCCTCGCGGCGAGCGACGCGCTGTCGGCGCATGCAAGCTTGGCGACGACCGCTGAGTCCACGTACGGCATGGCGGAAAAGGACCTGACCGCCTCCTCGATGCCGCCCGACCATTCCGGGTGCTTCAGGCAGTCCACGATGGTCTGCTCCCGCGTGGTCGCGAGCGCGCTGCCGAATGCGCTGCCGCGTACCCTTCGGCTGAGCACGGCGTCGTCGGCCGGGTGCGGGACGTAGTCGATGCCGCCGAAGGAGAATGGGGCTCTGGCGCGGTCGGTTCGGAACCTGCACTCGAAGGCGACGTTGTGCGCAACACCGAGGGCTTCGAGGGCGGTGTGGTACGAGAGGACGGCGCCTGGGTCGAGAGCCGTGACGACCTCGTAGGGGTCGACGCCTATGCCCTCGAACCTGCCCGCGTGCGAGGCGTAGAGCCCGCGCCGCACGCGCTCGACCTTTCCCGAGGCGAGTGCGAGCTTGAGCTGTTTCCGGGCGGAATCCTCGGAATCGGACTCCGCGAGCAGACCCTCGGTGGTGAACACGTGGTAGGTCGCTATGTACCTAGTAAACTTCATGGTTAGAGATTCTATCAGAAATGGGTATGATACATACCTATAAGCATACGTATTCGTAATCATATTGACGCGGTGAGTCCCGAAAGCGCATCCGATCGCGCCGTCATGGCTGCCTCTACATGAACCTGAACACCGCGCGAACTAGAAAGCGCGCGAATGCGCCGGTCAGCTTAATCAACGTCCTCATTGTCCAGCCTTTCCATCCAACTGTCGTACTCGTCTTCCTCTTCGTTTTTCTCGTCCTCTTCTGGTGCGACCCCCATCGCCTGCAACGTGTTCACCAGCGCAAGGCTGCAGCCGCACATACGAGCGATGTCTTCGGGTGTGGATCCTGCGGGGGCTGCCCTCGTGAGCACCTCAAATAGCGCCACTGTCTTGTCGACGGTGGAGAGGTCGTCGCTGTTGCAGATCCAAGCGGAAGCTGTCTCGTCGAGCCGCAGCATGTCCACGAGCTCGCCGCAGATTCGTTGCAGAGCGATATCGCTTCCAATGCTCACGGTCTCGATACCGGTAACCTCTTCGCTCTCGGCGAGCAGGAAGCGCCAGCCCTTCTTGCGTCGCGCCACGGGAATCTCGTCGTCCGGGATGTCGCTGCGGTATGACTGGCTCGCGTTGTAGCTGTGGGCGGCCAGCCAGATGCCGGTCTTGCCGAGCTGGTCGAATAGAACCTCGAAGTCGGTGAGCATGTTCGCGTTGCCGAAGGACTTCGACTTTGTGAAGGTGTCGGTGTCAAAGACGTCGACGCGGTTATTCCTCTACCGGATGCGGATCTCCATCAGCGCTCTCCCTTCTCGCGGTTGCCACGCTGCGCTTTGCGCCGCGTGTGCTTGTGTTTCTCGACGGTCTTTTTCTTTCTGGTACTGTGAGAAGCGTCGGCTTTCGTCTTTGCGTTCTTCGACTTGGCTGAAGTCCTGGGGAGCAGCCCGTTGGCCGCAGTGAAGTCGCGCGCCTCGCGCAGAGTCTCGAGCGACTTGTGCTCGGCCTCGCTGCCGTTGCCGCCCTCGATGTGTTTCTCGACCATCTTGATCCTGGCGTCGTATTCGGAGATGCCGCGGATTCCGAAGCGGGAGCACGTTTCCAATGCCTTGGCCATGCGGTCGAGCTCGGCAAGGTCGTTAAGAACTATGGCGTCCTTTGCAGTTTTCAGGATCGCCCGCGAAGACGAGGCGTCGGGATGGTGGGCGGCCATGTTCTTGAATCCGTTCTCGAGTGAGCGTCGGCTGTAGAGGTAGCTAAGGCGCCCTCCAGTCACCTTGCACTTAGGATCGTCGGAAAGCGAGTAGATCCAATCGCGGT
Source organism: Collinsella sp. zg1085 (assembly GCF_018889955.1). GTDB lineage: Bacteria > Actinomycetota > Coriobacteriia > Coriobacteriales > Coriobacteriaceae > Collinsella. The sequence continues at coordinate 1,564,036 of NZ_CP076545.1, read as the reverse complement.
TGGTGGTCTTCGGCGAATTGTTCGCTACCGTCACGCCCAGCATGTCCAGGATGCTGCGGAACTCGCTCTCGTTGCGCGCAAGGCCCTTAGCCACGGATACGCGGCTTCGGATGTCTGCAACTCAGGAGTATCGCCACTGTCCACGAGCTCGCGTTCTGGGCGGCTCATGAATGTCGGCTGTATCGTCGGCGGTCTTCTCCGGCTCATCCTTTGCCGTTAGGCGTGACAGCCCCTCATTGTGTTCCATCACATTGGAAAGCCTGCTCAAGCCCCTATCACGCGCCATGTCCTGAAGGGCACGGTTTAGCTCGAAAGGGTTGTCAGTGTGCAGCCGGTTTCCGGTGACCAGGTTGGCGCAGTTCACGATCAGGTGCGCATGCGGGATCCGGTTCTGGTTGTCATCGTGATACACGATAGCCACTTGGCAGTCGCCGAAGAACTTCATAGCCCACGCCCCCACAAGTTCGCGCAGGGCGGGAAGGTCTATGTGGTCGTCGGGGTCGGGCGAGATGATGAAGTGCTTGTAGGTGCGGGCGCGCCTGCCCTCGTATGGCTCGTCGTTGCCGCATCGAACCCGCGCGGCGTCCATCTCGTCGGCTCACTCCACGGCATCCTTCATCGTCTCGTCGTAGCCTTCCATATCGCGCTCGTCCCACGACAGATTGAAGAAGTCGCGCGCTAGGGCGCGGTTGCGTTTCTCCAAGTACGTCTTCACCTTCTGGCGGTTGGTATGCCCGATATCGCCTTCACTATCGGCATCACCGACTACCCACCAGAGTAGTGCCATCAAGTTTCCGGATCTTGTTCTCGACGTCGTGCTCGCCGGCTCTCACATCCTCCAGGTTGCGGTTGGCGCGCTCGAGCTGCTCGACGAAGTAGTCGATGTTGTTGCCACTGCGGCTGGCGAAGAGTGCGATGGTGTTCAGCACATGCACAGCTTGGTTGTAGTGATGATCCCAGCGTACGAGCTCGCCGTATATCTGCGACATGGTCTTCGTGTCCAGCGCGACGACCTTGCCGCTGCCTTCGCCCGTTTTCACGGGGATGCGGATCATATAGCGCAGGTACTCCGATGGGGCGAGTTCAAGCTTCTCGGCATGCTCGTGAAAGCGCTCGAAGTCGGCTTCTGAGAGCCGGTAGTGGACGAACCTGTCCTTTCGTTTCGTCATGGTGTTCTCCTTTGCATCGCCGGCTTTATGTGGAAGCAGCCGGCATGTCCTTGTCTACTAGCAACGGGGAGCGGGGCAGCCCCCGCAGTCATCTGTAGGCGCCGGCAAGTCGACGGTGCGGGCGGATGACGTATGTCTGAGGCGGGGTGGGGCGGTCGACGGCGGAGGTCGGTGCCATACTCGACCAACCCTCCCCGACTCCCCGGGCCAAGTGCCATCTTGTGAGCGTTCGGACGAACGTGATACAAGATGGGCTACTTGCTACGATAGGAGCATTATACCACAAATAGTTCATTATTGAACGGTTTTAAATACCGGTGAAAGTTTCTGATGCGATGCATCGTCATTTTCTACTGTGGCCTTTCGGGCTGAAGGGGCCGTCAGGGCTTGTGTTCTCTAGTAAAATAAATGAGCTAGGAAAACAAAAACGGTTGCAACACCGGTCGAACATAGTTCTTCTTCTGCAATTCGGAAGTTTTGCTTCAATCTGAGAAGAATACAGCCTTCCACAGCAGCGCTAAGCGATCCGGAAAACAGTTCGAGCAGCTCCTCGGTTGCCCGAACCAATACTCGTCGATTAGGATACGACCGTATGGAGCAGATGAACATGATAGAAGATGACTACGGAAAGATATCCTCTCTGTACATGCAGAGGCTGAAAACCCGGGTGGAAAGCGCACTTTGGAACCTGTCCAACGAATCGAAATACAGACAGGTTGAAGAGTATGTCCGACGCTGGCATGAAGATGACGGCAATTTCTGGGAAAATTTTTCCGTCTACGAAAAGGACGGCCACATAGACCTTGGGTCTACACTTGCAGAAATGCCCAATGATATTCTGATAAAAATGGCAGCCGACATCAGCATCGAGACTCCCGGGCTACTCCCATGCATCCCGGTGATGAAGAACATCCTGGGCAAGGCCAACGCAAGTGCGTATGCAAACTTTTAGCGCGCAGTGCGCGACGTCTACGATTGCCCCGATCAGTCCGTTGCTTTTGCCGCGTCTCACGTGGAAGTAGGCTGTTCATCCTTGGATGCAAGTCGTCAATGGGCATGCATAACACAACTCAATGGAGCTTCTGCACGTGGTAAAATCTTTCATAAGTTTTATGAAGGATACACGACCGTAAGAGGTGAGGCTCGGATGGGAGAACAGGAGCTTAGGAAGCACATCCTCGGCGCGAAGAAAACCGAGCGGATTATCTTCTCGGCAACGCCGGAGCTCAAGGGGCACTGGAGGCAATCGCGCAGGAGAAATGCGTGAGCCTATCGGCTCTCATCACGTCACTCGCCGCAGACGAGGTCATCGAGAACAAAGAGCTATTCGATGGCAAACAATAAGAAGCTAACGGGCGCAGTCATGTCTCGTGAACAGCAGATTCTCGAGAAAACGAGGAGAGTCACGCAGATGCGCCTAGACGGAGCGAACGAAGATGAGGTGTTCGAAAAAGCTCAGGCTAAGGATCTATTCCAGTACCTGACCGAACACATAGTGCCGATGGATTTGGCGAGCAGCGGGAGCCTCGATTTTCATCAAGGCGGCGACGTCGTAGCCGCTGCTCGCAAGGAACTTGGGATTTAAATCAGGCAATTGCAGGGAATCGTGAGTTACTTTGGCAAACACCGCTATCAATCAATCGAATATCAGGAAACTCCCACGCCCTTGCTTTGTTGATTGGTTGGTGCGGGAAGATGAAGTGTCCATTGAAGGATGCAATGTAGAATGCTTTCGTCTAGAGGGCGCAATAGATGATGCGGCACTCGTTGAATGGGCGCGACACATTCGAAGACATTACATACGGGATGACGAGCTCCGTGAATACTCTGAGTTTTTTGAAATTGGAGAAAATGAGTATCTTCGAGAGAACGTCATCCCAGATGTCCCTCAGATTATGGCGGGGGATTTCGCCGAAATAGTAATCAGCGACTTGGTCCAGTTTGTGGAGGGGTATGAAGTTCCTCGCTACAAGCAGTATGGCAGGTCAGACAAGAATAGTTCAGAGCACGGCACCGATATCATTGCCTTCAAGATGGAAAATCCGTCGAACCCATCCAAGTTCGATGAGCTGCTCGCAATTGAAGTCAAATCCCGGAGCAGTAGCACAGATCTTAAAGGCGCCATTTCAGATGCAGCAAAAGACTCCCCTAAGGATCGGAGCAGAATTGCAATGACTCTCGCGTACTATGGCAAGAGAAGCCTGGACGCAGGAGACATCCTTACCTCGAGCGAGTTAAAGAGATTCATGAATGCGAGCGAGCATCCCTTCAAGGAAGCTTTTGCCATAGGCGCGATTGCTGGGATTGGCAACGCGGAACGCCATCTAGAAGGACTAAGCGCGTCGGGCCTGTATGTCGCCGAAGGCGGAACAGTTTTCGTCATTCACAGATCGCATCTCATGGATTTGATACGTGAGATTTACGACAGGTGCATATCATGATTTACGGCGAACGGTCGGACCGCGAATTAAGATACGCGAAGGCGCAGGCAAAGGCTACGGAATTTTTCGTAGACTCGTCTGCTATCCCAGACTTCGGAATGAATTCGGACGAGCTGCATTACTCATCGATATTGACCTTGTCGTCGTATGTGGATGCCAGACTATCCGGCAACAACGGGGAGGGGTTCCTGCTGGACTTGAAGAAGACGGGAGCCTTCTACGATGCCGCGTCCAACGATGGCCGAAATGCTCTATTCAGCGACGGATACTGGACGCTTGCAATGGCGACCTACTTCTTGCTAGAAAACTATGGGAGCTCCAAAGTCGCTGCCGGCAAGGTCAAGAACGCCGATTATTACGGAACAAGAGCCGGAACCCTGCACGGCTTTGTCTCGTACCTTTTGAATCCCGGCAATCCTATCCCTGAAGAGCTGCACATCTTGAGGCAATACTTAGAGGGCGGAGATGTAGACGAAGCTGATGTCATCAAGGAGGCGGCGTCGCTGCGTATCGGTGCAAATCCCGAAGACTTCTTCTTTGGCGGAGTGCTATACGTCTCGATTCTCGATTCACTCTCATTCTCAACAAGATCCCTTCTTCCTGCCTACACCAAAATTGGACTCGAAGAGTGGAAACCGTATCTAGCACAGGCGTCGTTCCCAAAATTGCTGTGGCAGGCACAGCAGCAGATAGGACGGGCAGGAGTGTTCTCCGGAGGAAATGCCTTTGTACAGCTGCCTACGGGAACTGGCAAAACCAAGAGCATCGAGCTGCTGTTACGGTCAAGCATTCTCGCAGGCAGAAGCACCTTGTCCGTCGTCGTTGCGCCCCTACGTGCTCTTTGCTCTGAGATCTCGCGCGATTTATCGATTGCCCTTAGGGGAATAGCGGATGTCAGGCAGACGTCGGATGTGATGGAAGTCGATTCGTGGCTGGAGCAAAGCCCGAGTGGACCAAAGGTCCTGGTTTTCACCCCCGAGAAGTTAGGCTATGCGATCCATCACAGTGCTCCTCTTCTAGACGATGCTGGGCTGTTCGTATTCGATGAGGCCCATTTGCTGGACAGCGTATCGAGAGGTCCCGGCTATGAACTACTTCTTACTGAAATATTTAGAGCGAAGCCTGATGCCCAGAAGGTACTTATCTCGGCAGTTGTTTCCAATGCCGACGAGATTGCGAACTGGGCTTTTGGCGATTCGAGCCTTCTTGCTGTAAGTAAAAATATCCAAGTAACTGATAAGTCGGTTGGCTTCATACAGCAGAAGGGTAAAAAGGTTTCATATGTTGAAGCTGACGACATATCGAATGAAGACTTCTTCGTTCGAGTCGATTTGACCTCGCAGTTACTTAAACGATTAGGCAGAGAGACTAGGCAGCGGTACTTCCCTGAAATGGGCAATAAGAATGCGGATTACGCTCGTGATCTTGCCATCTATTACGCGAATAGGCTACTTCCGAATGGTGCTTGTGCGATCTACGTTCCCAAGAAGATTTCGATACAACCGTTATTTAAACGATTGGATGATCTGCTCCATCGGGAAGCAAACCTTCCGAACCTGAAGTCATCCGCATCTGAGGAGGAATTGGAGAGACTTTCCAATCTCGTCTGCCTCCATTACGGAAACGATAATGGACTAAGCTCAGGAATCAATGCGGGGGTGCTGCCTCACTATGGCGACCTGCAGGGTGCTATTCGCCAGTCGGTAGAGTTCGCCGTCGAACGTGGCCTTGCAAAATGTATCGCGTGCACGTCTACGCTTGCGGAAGGCGTAAACCTGCCCATAAAGTACTTGATTGTCACGGGCGCACGTCGGGGAAACGAAACTCCACGTACGAGGGATTTCCAGAATCTTATCGGGAGGACAGCAAGATCCGGCAAATACAGCGAGGGAAGCATTCTGGTTGCAGAGGATACTGGCAGGACAAGCAGCAACAGAATGTATTCTGAGCTCATGAAAGAATCGAATACCGAGCGGTGCGAGAGTGCCATACTAAACCTGTTCACAGATGTTTTTGATAGAGAGAAGAATCCCCGCCGCACCCTTTCTGGCCAATCCGTATTGAACACAATCCTGGAGCATATTGGTTATCCTCAGCTGGAGTACGAGCTAACAAATGCTTTCGAAAAAAAATTAGAGTGCGACAGGGCGCGCGCACGCGCTCTATCAGCAATGAAGGTGCGCCCTCTCGAAGCGATTGAAAGCTATATTTCGGGGATTATGTCCTCTGATAGAAGCGAAGATGATGTGATGAGCATATGCGTTTCCACATTCGCATATGTCTCTTCCGATGATGAAATGAAAGAACGGCTCCTCAAGCTCTTCCAGGCGATTTACGAGTCTCTGGATGCCGTTAATACTGACCAAGCGTCTTTATGCCACCTGATGCAATCGGGGATAAGGAGTGTGGCTTCGCTATCGGGCTGGATTGAATCTAAGGAAGGTGCCGAATTCCTCGGAGGCGGCTGTTCCGATATCGACTCAGTAGCAAACGCGTTTCTTCTGCCAAATCCCGATGCAGCGCATCCCCTCGACAGCAATATGCTAGCTGCCACTACCACCCTCTGGATTGATGGCAGTGACGTGTCTCAAATCACAAGCTATTTAAACGATACGTTTAGGCTCAGCAGAAAGTTTCAGCTTACAAAAGTCGAGGGTATCGTTTCGAGAGTCATCCGGTTTTCCCTTAGCCATTTCATATCATGCCTCATTGACGCCATCAAGCAGTATCCAGCTTTTGCAACGGAGGAGAACTTGGACAATCTCTGCCTGTTGCAAAGGAAGGTCAAATATGGGGTTTCCAATGCGCGTGCAGCTATGTTCTGTGAAAACGTGCTTGACGACCGTATGATCGCAAAGGAAGTCATTTCAATCTTGGGGGAATCGGGGTCATCGGACGTCGACATATTGCGGTTTGAGGCCATCGCACATAAGGCCGATATCGCCGAGTATGCGAGTTGTTTGCCCGCATACTGTGCTCAGCGAATTTCTAAGTGGATTGACCCGAGCGTGAGAGACTAAGCTTCCACGCTGTGAAGGTAAATTGAATTGACTTGCTGACAACTCTAAAGCGCTATCTTACGCATAAATTACTAGCAAGTTATTGAAGACTGCAATGAAACAGACTATCCGTGGAGTGGTCTTGTCTGCATCTATTGTCGAGACACGGGATGAAGCGATCCCGAATGAGAAGCGGCCGACTGCGAGGAAGATACAGGCAAATCGCACTCGTCCCTATGCAGGAAAGAGAGCCTTCACTACCCGTACATCATCAAGGAGACGGGAGAGGCGCATTTCCTTGTAGGGTCTTCCTGCACCGAAAAATTCGGTCCAAACGGTCTAAATCATAAAAGACCATATCTATCCGTATCTTCGTTTGGTCTGGTGCCAGCTTCACCCCAAGAAGCAGCAGACTGTCTACTCACGTTCCATCTCCGCAATCAAGTCGTCTTCCTTCTCCAGCTCGCCCCGCGGTGCGTCTCCGGCGATACCGACGAACAGGTCACTCAGCAGCTCGACCTTCGCGATCAGGCGCGCGTCCATGGTCGAGCAGTCGCGCAGACGGCAGAGCTTCTGATAGACCTGGCGCATCGATTCGCGGAGCATCTTGTAGGCGCGGATGTCGGGCACTATGGTGAACTCCCTGTTCTCGAGCTTGGCTATGATGTACTCCTGCTGCGTGACGCCGGCGGCCTTCGCCAGAAGCTCTATTCGCTCGCTCTCCTCGCGGCTCACGCGGAACGCCTTGGAGATGGTTCGCTTCCTGCGGTGGTTGGGGCAGGGCACCTAGAACCCTCCTCTCTCGTCGTTGGGCGCGTTCGCCATGTCCTCCTGCACCGTGGGGAACAGGTGGGCGTAGCGGAACGTGATGTCGGTCGCCTCGTGTCCCATGCGATCGGCGATTGCGAGGGTGGTGAAGCCCTTGTCGATGAGCAGGCTCACGTGGCTGTGGCGCAGGTCGTGTACGCGGATCTTATTGACCCCGCTCTTCTTGTAGCCGTTCTTCATCGCGCGCGATATCTGGTACTTGGTAACCGGGAACATGCGGTCGCCGGACCCGATATCAGGGTGGCGTTCGAGGTAGTCGGCGACCTCCTCGACCAGGAACCTCGAGAGCTTGATAGTGCGGATCGACTTGGGCGTCTTTGGGTCCGTTATGACGTCCCGGCCGTCGAAGCGCTGGTAGGACTTGTCGATGCGCATGGTCCCGCGCTGCAGGTCGAAGGCCGATGGCATGAGCGCGAGCATCTTCCCCTCGCGAATTCCGATCCAGTAGAGTATCTCGAACATCAGGAACTCGCGCGGCTTCTCCGTCATCTTGTCGGCGAACTTGAGGTACTCCTCCTTGGTTCAGAACCGCATCTCGGGCGTTTCCTTGCCGCCCATCTTCATGGTGCGCCCCACGGGGTTGGGATGGAGTCCGTAGTAGTGTGCGGCGTGGTTGAGGACGGCGGAGAGCTGGTTGTTCACGGTGCGCAGGTACGTGGGTGCGTAGCTCTGCCCGTTGTTGTTGCCGCCATCCATGAGGCCGTTCTGCCAGCGGGTGATGTCGATGCCCTGTATCTCGCTCATGCGGTAGTTCTTGAAAAAGGGCATGATCTTCGACTTGACGAGGTAGTCCTTGTTGCGCCACGTGTGCCCGCGCAGGCGCGGTCGAACGTCCGTTTCGTACACCTCGTAGAACTCCGCGAACGTCATCGCTATCGTGCATCCGGCGGAGGCGATGAAGTCGTCCTCCCATGCCTGGGCTTCTTCCGCAGCGCCGAAACCGTGCTTGCACTTGTGCACTTCCTCGCCGAACTTGTCCTTGCACCGGAACTGCGTGAACTAGGTGCCATTCTTGGATTGTTTAACGGTCATGCCTCGCCCCTCCTAGCGTTTTTTCTGAACGGTCAATATACACCGTTCATTTTCGTGCTATAGTTTCCGCATGGTTTAAGATGGCCCGCGCCGAAGCTGCCATGGAGGGCAAGTTGAAGACCGGGGAGCTCGTAAAAAAGTACAGGAAGATGCGTAAGATGACGCAGAAGCAGCTCGCAGCCGCGTGCGGGCAGACCGACTCCGCCATTCGCAACTACGAGCTGTGCAACAGGACGCCCGGAGAGCCCCAGATTCAGGCCATCGCCTCCGCTCTGGCAATCTCGCCCGAGGCGCTGAGGGAAGTGCCCTTGGAATCGAGCAGGCAGGCCCTGGAGCTGTTGTTCCGGCTCAACGAGGAGCTCGGTCTCGTTCCGATGGAGGTCGACGGGACGATGGTGCTGGGCTTCGACGCCGCAGCGGAGAAGTCGCCAAAACTCACCGCCGCGATCAAGGCGTGGAAGGAAATGCTTGATTCGGAAAAGTCGGGCGAAATCACCCCGGCGGAATACGAGTCGTGGAAGGTCGAATTCGGCGTCTGATCAAGCCACTCGGGGAATAATAGCGAAACAGAAAAGCGGCTTCCAGGCCGCTTTTTCACGTCCTCGCAGGGCTTGTTCCGGTGTATTTCAACGTGAATTCTCGGTTTGTTATTCCCCCAGCTTTACCTGCGGTTTTGCGATTTCGAGCCTTCTGGGAGCGCTATGATTCGGGTTTGATTCGAATCAGGCGGATGTTCGCGTTTTAGCGCTCGGGAATTGTTGCGGGCGGCTGGGCGAACCTCCGAGGTGAACGGAAACCTCCAGGTAGTGCCAAATCGAGCCAATGCTCCTCACTTTATAGAGTAACCACGAATCAAAACCGGTTATCCACCAGTGCAAACAGCCCTCGATTCCAAGTGGTTTCGGAGGCTGATTCGGGATTGCTATTCCCGTTTGTTGCAAGGGCGTGACAACCGTTGAAACACTGTGCAACGCTATGCGTTGCAGTGAATGGTTGCAGGCGGCTTGACAAGCCTGACCTCAGGTTATTCCCACTCTATCGTCGCAGGTGGCTTGCTGGTAATGTCGTATGCCACGCGATTAACGCCTGGAACCTCAGCCACAATGCGACTAGAAATCTGTGCAAGCACCTCATAGGGCAGCTTGGCCCAGTCCGCTGTCATTGCATCGCTTGATTCAACCGCCCGCAAAATAATAGGTCGCGCATAGGTGCGCTCATCACCCATAACGCCTACGCTCTTAATATCAGGCAGAATAGCAAAATACTGCCAGCAGCTATGCGCACTATTACGTTGACCAGTCTTGTCAAACAAACGCTGGTTATATCTATCCAGCTCCTCACGCACAATTGCGTCAGCTTCCTTTAACATCTGCAGTTTTTCGGGGCTCACCGCGCCAATAATGCGAATAGCCAGGCCAGGGCCTGGGAAGGGCTGACGATACACAATGTGCTCAGGCAGACCCAGCGCCAAACCCAGCTCGCGCACCTCGTCCTTAAAGAAGTGGTCCAAGGGCTCAATTAGCTCAAAGTGCACGCCATCAGGGAAGGGAATCAAATTGTGGTGACTCTTAATGGTTGAGGCCTTACCTCCGGTTTTACGCGCCCCGCTCTCAATAATATCGGGGTAGATAGTTCCTTGCGCCAAATAGGTAACCGGCTTACCATTCCGCTCAAGTTCTTGCGCAACTGCAAAAAACTCATTCCAAAATTGCGTGCCAATAATGCGGCGCTTTTCTTCGGGGTCGGTCACGCCGTCCAACAGCGCAGCATAGCGTTCTTCGGCGTGCACATGTTTGAAGTCAACATCAAACTGCTGTGTAAAAATCTCTTCAACCTGTTCTGGCTCGCCCTTGCGCAGGAGTCCATGGTTAATAAACACGCAGGTCATCTGCTTGCCGATTGCGCGCGCACCAAGCGCTGCTACTACCGAGCTGTCAACACCGCCCGAGAGCGCCAAGATAACCCGGTTATCGCCTACCTGCTCACGAATGGCCTGAACCTTTTCCTCGGTAATGTTGTCCATGGTCCATGAAGCTTCAATCTTACAAATTTCAAACAGGAAGTTTTTGAGAATCTGCTCACCGTGTTCAGTATGCTTAACCTCGGGATGAAATTGAGTAGCGTAGAGCTTGCGCGCGGTATCTTCCATAGCAGCAACCGGGCAGGTAGCCGTATGTGCCGTAATGGTAAACCCTTCGGGCACGCGTGAAACCGCATCACGGTGGCTCATCCAAACACGCTGCTCAAGCGGCGTTGAGTTGAGAAGTGCCGTATCGTGTTCGCGGATAAGCGTTGCCGGACCATATTCGCCCACCTCGGAATGGGCAACCTCTCCACCTAAGCTAACGGCCATAATCTGGTGACCATAGCAAAAGCCCAAGATAGGCAAACCAAGTTCAAAAATCTTAGGGTCGATGGAGGGAGCATCATCTGCATATACTGACGCAGGCCCGCCCGACAAAATAAGAGCTGCTGGAGCGAGTGCTCGAATCTCCTCCGCGCTTATATCACACGGAACCAGCTCAGAATAGACATGAAGGTCGCGCACGCGCCGTGCGATAAGCTGTCCATACTGTGCGCCAAAATCAAGAACGAGTACCGTCTGCGCGGCCTGCTTTGTTACCTGCTCAGTCATGCGCTTCCTTCCGTGTTATGTGAAAAATACAACTGCACCATAGTAGCGTGTTTTAACAAAACTGCATAATAAAGCGCTACCATATGAATAGAATCAGTGTACGAGCTAAGATGCAGACAGTAATCGAGCAGCAATATGGGTAGCACTTTGTAGGAACACATCTATACCGCATGTATTTGGGAGATGCCACGCATGAAAAAGATACTGGTGATAGCTACCGGCGGTACAATTGCCTCGCGAGAAGGCGGACAGGGGCTCTCACCTGCACTATCGGGTGAAGAGCTCCTTGCGTTTGTTCCTGAGCTCTCGGGTTTATGTCAGCTTGATGTTGTTCAGCCCATGAATATCGACAGCACTAATATGCGCCCAGATGATTGGTTGCGTATCCAACGCGTTATTTTTGAGGGATACTATAGCCATGACGGTTTTGTTGTACTTCATGGCACCGATACCATGGCATATTCGGCGGCAGCACTGTCGTATCTCATCCAGCAAAGTGCAAAGCCCATTGTTTTTACGGGGTCACAGCAGCCTATGGGCAACCCCTTTACTGATGCAAAGCTCAACTTATATCAAAGCGTGCTCTATGCCTTGCATGAGGGCGCTCATGATGTTCACGTGGTTTTTGGTGGCATGGTTATTGCAGGTACCCGTGCACATAAGCAGCGAACCATGAGCTATAACGCATTTCGGAGTATCAATTTTCCGCCGCGCGCCTACATTCGCAATGACCGTGTTGTAATGCCTGGTTATATTGACACACAATCAGCGTCTGATATTTCAGTTAGCTGGTACTCCAAGCTCAATGACCGAGTTTGTGTGCTCAAGCTTACACCGGGATTTAACCCGCAGGTATTTGAATTGCTCAAGCGTGATTACGACGGCATCATACTTGAGACCTTTGGCATGGGAGGCGTGCCATTGGTACAGCTAGCGCAAGGACCAAGCTTTGAAGAAGCTATTTTTGACTGGGTTGATAGCGGTCGTACGCTCGTGCTCACCACACAGGTGCCCGAGGAGGGCATGGATTTAGGCGTCTATGAGGTGGGGCGCAGCTATTCAGAGCACGCGGGCATTTTGCAAGGCGGAGACATGACAACTGAGGCGCTGGTTGCAAAAACCATGTGGATACTTGGCGCTACGCGAGACCCCAAAAAAATTGCCGAACTCTTTTACCGCCCCGTCAACTTTGACCGTGAGAGCTGAGAGAGGACGTAGTAAAGCCTAGAGAGAAGGCGCGGCAAAGCCTAGGGAGAGGGTGCAGCAAAGCTAAGCCTGTTAAATGCTTTCGTGTGCGGCTCAGTCCCCTTTTCTTACAGGTATGAAGATGCTGGTTCAATTACCTGTTCAAAAAAAGAAAGTGCTTGTATAAGACCTCCTTGGTGCCGGTGTTCAAATACACGGTCTGCCGCACAACAACATTCGTATCCTGCATCTTTAAGAGCAAACGCAAGGCGCGCCGTCAGGAGGTTTTCGCGATCGATAGGAGAGCTGGCGAGAAATGTCGCTTGGCTTAAATGAACCTTATAGTCCGAGAGCGCGTTGAGTACTCGTTGTGTATGTTTAAGTGATGCTTGTCGAGAAAAGAGCCGAGCTGCTGGTTCGGGAAGTTGTATAAGCGTGAGTTTTGAGATTTTGTTTAAGAGAGTGCGTACGTTTGTGACTTGAGCGCACGGCTGACAAGTTGTTATGACAAAAATACGGATGCCTTTATCGGATATATGCGATAGGGCGAGGAGTTCTGATGGGGAAAGCGCAAGCTCGCGAGGTTGGTTCAGCATTAAACATGATGTGTTATGTGTAGATGCAGGGATTCTATCAAGATTTACACAGAGTATACTGTCAGAATTCGTTGGTTTAGACCTATTATGTGAACAAGAATAATTAGTCATTCAAAACCCTGTGTTCCATGTGTAGGATGTCAAAATGTAAAGTATATATTACGTTTTCATGCCAACACCTATCCAAACTTTTGGGTATGAAATTACGGCTTCGACAGATTTTTGGCAGAAATGTCCGAGACCTTCGGAAGAGGACACGCCTCTCGAAGGTTGATTTTTGTTTAACGACGCGCATCAGTCGCCCTTTGCTCGATTTGATTGAGTCAGGTCGCGCTAATGTGACGCTTGATACTCTCGAGCGTATTGCTGAGTCGTTTGATATTGAGCCGTCATCACTTGTTCGTATTGATGAGGTCGAAGAAAATAAGCTCTAGCAGGAGAGAAAGCACTCATAAGTAATAGTCTTTGTTGGCAAGCATAATAACGGGTACCCCAACAGGTGCCCGTTTTTGTTGCGTCGTGTGAGTGCATGTAATCACGCTGTTGATACGTAAATCAGATGGCAAAGCGCCGCGCATGGTACTATGGCACCGTTCATCACACACACGGGAGCACTGATTGTCTATGACCACCATTGAGCTGCTTTACCCCGAGTTTGGCAACCAAGCAGGCGATAATGGCAACGCGTTGTACCTCAAAGCTTGCCTGCCACATGCACAGTTTATCGAGACGTCTTTTGGACAGGAGCCGGCTTTTGTAGGCCGCAACGATATTTCTTGTATTTTGCTTGGCTGCATGACCGAAAAGCAGCAAGAGCGCGTTTTGAACGAGCTGCTGCCCCACGCCGAGCGTCTAAAAGAGCTTATCGACCAGGGCGTTTCTATGCTTTTTACCGGCAACGCCGTTGAGCTGTTGGGAACAATGATTATTACCCCGCAAGGACGAGGACTTCCTGCATTGGGTGTTGCCAATTTTGTTACTCATATCAAGATGCCTACGCGCTACGTAAGTGTGTGCAAGGGAAGCTGTCAGCTTAATCATGCCTCTGAGCCTTTTGAACTGGTAGGCTGCAAAATGCAGTTTACTCAAGCAGAGCCGGGCGGCAAGGTGCCGGCTTTAGCTGAGCTAAGCCAGGGTTTTGGTCTGAATGAAGGCAGCACGTATGAGGGCGTGCATATCAAAAATCTTGTAGGGACGTGGTTTTTGGGGCCGGTTCTTACTCAAAATCCGCCACTCACGCGATGGTTACTTGACACCATGGGCGAAACCGAAGCCCCACTGGCATATCACGACCTAGTCTGGGAAGGTTATCGCCAGCGCGTGCAAGATTTTGCCACTCCGGGCATTTCCCTATAAAAATTATCCTGTTTACTGCATTGTTTTGAGGAGCTAGTATGGCATATCGTCCCACGCCTCAACCGGGCATACTTCCGCGCAATTTGCGCTTCTACCTCGCGTTATTTGCGGCTAAGTTAGTTCGCATGCTGCTACGCCTTATGAAGCGCACGGGCAATCAGTTGCCTGGTGTGGTTGCTGAGCATATATGCCCCGATTTTTTATCGCGGGTAGGTAAGCCTGAGCGGGTGGTGTGTATTACTGGTACCAACGGCAAAACAACTACCACTAATTTGCTGGACGATATATTGCTTGCTGCAGGTAAAGACCCTGTGATGAATCGTGCGGGGAGCAACTTGCTTACCGGTATAGGAAGTTCTTTTTTGGCAAATGCGGGATTAGGGGGGGCAGCACGCAAACAGCTGGCTTGCTTAGAGCTCGATGAGCTCTCATGTCGGCTTGTTTTACCACCGGTTGAGCCAGAGTTGCTGGTGATTACCAACCTCTATCGCGACAGTTATATGCGCAATGCTAACCCAGATTTTATATATGGCGTTATTGACGCTGCGATAACGCGCAAAACCCACCTCATCCTTAACGCTGATGATTTAATGACCTGTCGAATTGCGTCGCAAGCGACTCAGCGAAGCTATTTTTCTATTGCACGCATGCCTGGCGACTTAAACGATGCCGAAGGTATTGTGAGCGACTTAGGTTCATGTCCGGAGTGCGGTGGCAAGCTTATATACGATTACTGCCATCTGCGCCACCTAGGCAAGGCGCATTGCGAGCGTTGCGGGTTTAGCAATCCAGCCCCTGACTACGAAGTTGTCGAAGTAAACCCTGATGAGCATAGCTTTACGGTAGCTGAACATTGTCATGCAGCAAACGGTAAAACCCCGCACTACGCCTATCATATCGGTGCATATTCGCTCACCAACTTGTACAACTTAATGGCTGCTCTAACAGCGGCGCGCGAACTAGGCATTCCGGCTGAGCAGCTGCAAGAAATTTTGCAGACAGGCAAGGTGCAGGTGCCAGAAGCACGTTATAGTGAGATAAACGTGCAAGGCAAACGACTGGTTAATCTTGCGTCTAAGGGCTGGAACTCCACTGCGGTATCGGCATCGTTTGGGGCTATTCGCCAAGAACCGGGCAATAAAGTAGTCGCACTTTTGTTGGCTGACTTTGAGGTCGCAAAAGACCCTGGTCGCACTGAGTTTTCAGGTTGGATTTATCAAACAGATTTTGAGTATCTGGCGCGCGAGGACATCAAGCAAATCATCATTTTAGGTTGCTATGTTCACGACCTTAAGCTGCGCCTACTGTTAGCTGGTGTAGATGAGAGTCGTATTACCTTCGCAAAAGACGAACTCGACGCTGCAGACCTCACACAGCTTGATGACATCGACGCAGTATTTTGCGCTTATGACATTCACGGGCTTGAAGAAATTGAGCGTTATCGGACGCGCGTGGCCGAGCGTCTTGAAGCAATACATTAGTGGCGTGGCGGACGCTGCGCGCAGTCCGCTGCGAGTAGTTTGCCGGTCGTTTTTGTTGCATATTTGCCCGTGGCGCATGTCTACACAAAAGCGTGCATGAATGGTGGCTAATATAAGTAGCAACGTAAATCTAAGACCTTTCTACGCATCTTCAAAAATGTATACCGACTTGGATAAAGACTGCGGGGCTAGACTTTCAATTATAGGGAGATGCTATCTCAAAGAACTTTATTTAACTGGAGTTTTAATTAGATTACGTTCACGGTCGAATTTAGACCGTTCACCGGTTTGCACAAAAAATCTGAATAAAATTATCTCAAAATAGTATACTTCACTCTGTAGGAACCGCGCGCGCAGACATACCGCCCGCGCAAGTCGGACTCTTGAGAAAGGACCTTTTATGTCCAAACCCATCGGTAAGCCCGATCGCATTGTTGTAGCTCTTGGTGGTAACGCTCTTGGCGATACGCCGCAGGAGCAAATTGAGAAGGTTGGTGCCGCTGCACACGCTCTTCTCGGCCTGATTGAGCAGGGCAACGAGATTATCATTACGCACGGAAATGGCCCACAGGTTGGCATGATCCAGAATGCGTTTGCTGCCGCTCATGATGCTATTGGCACACCTGCTATGGATTTGCCTGAGTGTGGTGCTATGAGCCAGGGCTACATTGGTTATCACCTGCAGCAGGGTATTGGTCGCGAGATGCATCGTCGTTATAAGCGTTGGCACGCTGCTTCAGTAGTTACCCAGATTGAGTGTGACCCTGATGACCCCGCGTTCAAGAATCCTACCAAGCCCATTGGTCCGTTCTATACTGAGGAGCAGGCCAAGCAGATTATGGCTGAGAATCCTGACATGACCTTTGTTGAGGACTCTGGCCGTGGTTGGCGCCGCGTTGTTGCATCACCTGAGCCCAAGAAGATTGTTGAGGCAGACTCAATTCTTAACCTGCTCGATAACGAGTTCATCGTTATTGCATGTGGTGGTGGCGGTATTCCGGTTGTGCGCGATTACAACAACAAGGGCTGCTATAAGGGTGTAGCCGCTGTTATCGACAAGGATATGGGTGGCGAGCTGTTGGCTGAGGATTGTGGCGCTGACGTCCTCTTCCTGCTGACTGCTGTTGAGCATGTTGCTATTAACTTTGGTAAGCCTGACCAAGAAGAGCTTGAAGAGATTACGGCTGACGAGGCTGAGCGTCTGGCAGACGAGGGTCAGTTTGGCAAGGGTTCTATGGAGCCAAAGGTTCGCGCTGCTATTAAGTTTGCCCGTTCTCGTAAGGGTCGTACCTGCATTATTGGTGCACTCGACAAAGCTGCCGAGACCATGGCTGGTCTTTCCGGAACCCGCATCACGGGTTAGTACCAGCTGCGCGTAAGCGCGGGTGTAAGCGCGATTTGGTGCTCATTCAGAATCGAGCGTGGGTTGCCCGCGCTGTATAACTTCTTATAACGTGCTCTGCCCTTAACGGGCGGGGCACGTTTTTGTTGGCACTCAGTTAGAAAAATAGCGTCGGATGCTCCGTGGGGGTGCTCGCGTACAGTTCGCTTGTGCTATTGGAGTGCTCACGCACAAGCCTTGTGTTATTCCTTAGCTGCTGATAGGTCACTCAGCAGGTGGTTGAGGGTTTGCATGAGTGCACGTGTTTCTTTTTCGTTGAGTGATAGCTCCGCCGCCATGCAGTGAGGAATATCACGCGCCTTTTCTCTCAGTTTTTGCCCGGCAGCTGTTAGCACAATAGAGCGATGCCGCTCATCACGCGAATCAATAGTGCGCTCTAAAAAACCTGCTTGTTCAAGTTTTTTGAGCACCGGTGTTAAGGTGCCAGAGTCTAGGTGCAAACGTTCGCCAAGCTCGCGGACACTTTGCCCATCGCGTTCCCACAGCACAAGCATGGTGAGATATTGCGTGTAGGTTAAACCAAGCTTATCAAGGAGCGGAGCATAGCGGCGCGTCGCTGCTTTCGATGTTGCATAAAGCAAAAAGCAGAGCTGATTATCAAGTAAAAGCTCAGGATAGGGTTCCTGAGCTTTATGATGCAATGCAATATGTTGATGTTGGGGCTTGCGCGTATTCATTACTGCAAAAGCTCAGCAATGGCAGCTTTAACCTCGTCCATGCTGGCAGTGGGCTCAAAACGAGCAATAACATCACCGGATTGGTTTACCAAGAACTTGGTAAAGTTCCACTTGATATATGCCTTGTCGCCAAACTCTTTGTCAACACCGTGCTGAATGGCTTTCATGGCAAGTGCCTTGGCTCCTTTGCCAAAGCCCTCAAACGGCTTCTCAGTAGCAAGATGCGCAAAGAGGGGCTGAGCGCTCTCGCCGTTAACGTCACCCTTCTTGAACTGTGGGAAATCGACCGCATAGTGCAGGGTGCAGAACTCATGAATCTCTTCGTCGCTGCCAGGAGCTTGGTTCTTAAACTGGTTGCAAGGGAAGTCCAAAATCTCAAAACCCTGCTCACGATATTCACGATAGATATTTTCAAGGTCTTCGTATTGCGGAGTAAAGCCACAGCCTGTTGCGGTGTTTACAATGAGGAGCACCTTGCCCTCGTAGTCCTTGAGAGACACCTCGGTGCCGTCAGGTTTGGTTGCGCTGAATTCATAAACGCTCATATTGGCCTCCTAGCAGCTTTTATATAAAGCTATAAATATTGTATACTATTAAATTGTACACAATCTAATTTTGATGTAAAGCCTACAGCAGGTATGACATAAAGAAATTCATATTGCTTCAATACGATTATTGCACCAAGCGTGTAGGCCACGTACAGTGGAGGGGCTAACTTGCTACCTGCTTTTACCAATCGCCTCAAATCTTCGCCCGTCTACCGAAAAATGCGCCACCCCTATACCGTTTCGTCTTGCTTACTCGTACAATGTATCTACGCTAACAACACGTCTCAGGGAGGCTTTATGAAGCGGGTGTTTGGTATTGACCTCGGCGGCACCACCGTTAAGTTTTCTATTGTCGATGAGGCTGGGCAAGTCCTTGATCAGTGGGCTATTCCAACAAACGTTGAAGAAAACGGCATCAATATTGCAAGCGATATGGTCGCAAGCATGAAAGAGAAAATGGCCGGTCTTACAGGCGATGATGTTCCTGTGGCAATTGGCGTTGGTGTGCCGGGACCCATTGTGGGCGACATGGTTGAGCGTGCAGTTAATTTAGGCTGGAGCAACATGCCGCTCGGTCGTGTACTTAAAACCGAGATGGATATGCCCGTGGCGCTGCTCAACGATGCAAACGCCGCCGCTCTTGGCGAGGTTTGGATGGGCGGAGACCCCAATAACGCAACTGGCACCGCTGTGTTTGTTACCCTTGGCACCGGTGTTGGTGGCGGCATTGTCATTCAGGGGCAGGTTATCAACGGTGAGCACGGTTGCGCAGGAGAGCTTGGCCATAATCCCGTTGATGCTCATGATGTCCGTGTATGCGGGTGCGGCAAAACCAACTGTCTTGAGTGCTATGCGTCGGCAACAGGGTTTGTAAAGACGGCTAATCAGCTGTTTGCCAAGGCGGGTTCGGCGCATATCTTTACCTCGGGAAAAGAGGTTTTCGATGAGATTGCTGCTGGAGAGCCGCTCGCTATTGAGGCGCGCGATATTACAGTTGAGTATTTAGCGTCAAGCTTGGCTGCGGTGGTTAATACGGTAGATCCGCAGGAAGTGATTGTGGGCGGTGGATTGTCGCACGCTGGTGATTTGTTGCTTGGACCTCTGGCTGACCGTCTGCGCGATTACGTGTTCCCGGCTGTGCGCGACCGTTACGTTTTGCGTCGCGCGGTACTTGGAAACAACGCGGGTATTTTGGGCGCAGCATATCAGGCAATTCGTCTCATATCATAAGGATTACCAGCCTAAATATAGGATTGAGCCACAAGCTCATGCTACAATAGATGCTCCTTGAAGCGCATCAAAAAAGGAGCTTGTCGCATGGCTCGTCCAACCATTCAAGATGTCGCACGCGAAGCGGGTGTTGCCTTGGGTACGGTTTCAAACGTGCTCAATCATCCTAATCGCGTGCGTTCTTCTACAAAAAAGCGTGTACAAAACGCTATGGAGACCTTGGGCTTTACCCCTAATCAGAGCGCTCGTCTGCTGGCAGGTGGTGAAAGCACCATGCTGGGTCTTGTGGTGCCGCGCCTAACGCACGGCTATTCTTTGCAGATTGTGAGTGGTGTGCAACGTGAGGCAGAGCGTTATGGGCATCACGTCTGGATTGCAAACGCTGCCGATGATGTGGCAGCTATGGCTGTGTGCATACAGCAGTTTTTGAGCGCTCAAGTTGCTGGGCTTGTGATACAGAGTTTTGATGGCCATCCTCTGCGTAATATGGCTGTTCCTTCTCGAACTGCGCTGAGCTGCATGGATGTGCAGGGGAGTGAACCGGGTTATTTTGCGGTGGCCGATAGCCAGGCTGAAGGAACGCTTGTTGCTGAGCACCTTATTGCAGCGGGTGCGCGACATATTGCGGTATTGGGAATTTCAAAACATCGCGCACACCAAGATCGTGCCCAAGGAATTGCTAGTGTTGCGCAGCAGTCTCTTGAGGTACATTTTGAGTTTATCGAAGAGGGTGATTGGTGCTCGGCAAGTGATGGCTATGAGCTGGGTGAGCGTCTTGCAGCACGGCAAAAGTCAGAGCGTCCCGATGCATTACTTGCGCTTTCCGATGTGCTTGCGGTAGGTGCAATTGCAGGAGTGCAGGCAGCAGGACTTCAGGTGCCAGATGATATGCTCGTCGCCGGTTGCGATGGAAATCCGCTTGCATGGACTGGTGGTGTACCGTTGACGACGGTTGTTCCATCAGGGTATGAGGTCGGCCGACGTGCGGTGCAACAAATCATGGAGCAGTTTGACCTTGCAAAGCTAGGGGAGTTAACTGGTGAGCCAGCACCGCGGGTTGTTGATGTGCATCAGGCTATTGTACGCCCGTTTTTGTTGCCGCGCGAAAGCACGGGTGCGATGCAAAAGCATGGTGCAAAACCGGACTTGAATGTTGGTGCATATTTGTAGTTACGTTGCTGCTTGTTTCCCGAAGGCGGGGTGTGGGGTGTGGTTGGTGCACTGGTTTCACTTTGCTAACTGAACTACTGATTCGCAAGCTTGCTGGGCGACGTAGGCTTTTCACGTCGCCTAAGTTGGATGAATGAGTTGTAAACGTATGGGGTGGCATAGTCTTTTCACGGGAACTGCGCTTCGCGAAAGTTCCCTTAGAAAAGCTATGCCACCCCTAAGTGGAAGCTCTATCTCACCTGCTTTGTACAGTAGCTCCATCTCAACTGAACGAATGCTTGTGCTTTCCGAATGTGCTTCGCAAAATTCTCCGAACGCAATCATTCGTCCTTCTCTTAGAGTAAGTGCACATACAGCGCTCAGCTCGCCCCACACCCCGTCATTCACAAGCAGCGCGTATGAGATGAAAGGGTTGGGGTTGCAAGCTCTAACGCAACTAGAAAGAAATCCCGCTTCAAAGGCTTTTCTACTCGAAAGTTTCCCTAGAAGCGTGCACTCTGCAAAACTGCTAGTTACTCAATTCAGATGAGACCAAGGTATTGCATTCTCCGAATGTGCTTCGCAGAATTCTCCGAACGCAATACCTTGGTCTTTCGCCTGTTTTCCGTATTTGGAGCAAAATCTCAAATCAAGGAGAATAGTTCGTGAACACTTCTAAAAAAGTAGCTCGTTTATCTCCTGCGTGAACAGATTTCAAAACACCGCTAAATTGTATAAGCTGTTTTGACAGAAACGGGCAATTTGGTAGTAAAAACTGACAA
The DNA here is from genome assembly GCF_018889955.1 of Collinsella sp. zg1085. Classification (GTDB taxonomy): domain Bacteria; phylum Actinomycetota; class Coriobacteriia; order Coriobacteriales; family Coriobacteriaceae; genus Collinsella. The sequence continues at coordinate 1,542,526 of NZ_CP076545.1, read as the reverse complement.
AAAGGGGCAATCTGGCAATAAACCCCCTGTAGTATGAAAAACTGCAACTCATCTACCTGCAGGTTTATAAAATAGCGAATAACCCACGGGGGTTCTACACTGCCAAATTGCCCATTTCTGTCAAAAAGGGTTGGACTAGAATCGCCCGTGCAATACCGCTGACCTGCTCTTTGGCAAAAATGACTAATTTGACGCAAAAATCTGTCATTTTTGACGAATTTGACGTAAAGCGACAGTTGTCAACTTACTCTCAACTCATCTACCTGCGGTTTTGCAAAACAAATACTAACCCGCTGGGTTATAGAGAGTACTTTTTCGTCATTTTTGCCAAAGTGACAGGTGTAACTTATCGATGCGGTAAGAGCAATAGTCCTCAGAGCAGTGCAATAGCGTTTCTCAGGTGCATAACGATGCAGTGATGACTTGCTGTGGCGATACACTAGCTTAATGGGAAGCCACAGGGATTCTTTGAGTAAACAGTGTTCCTACGAAATTATAAAACTCAGGGTTTCTAGTAAGTAAATCAATCTAGTGTACGGTTTTTTGTGAGCACCTTGAGTATAGAGGGTCTGTACAAGCGAGATTATCGGCATTTCCGCAGGAAAGATGCTTTACTGTAGTGGAGTGTACTTTAGTCTAAGCAATTTTTTCGTACACTAGATGGATTTGCTCTTGAAAAAAACTCCGATGTGCCTAAAACACATCGGAGTTTTCAAAATCGAGCCCTAAAACAGTAGCAGAGCCGCCACTGATTACAAAGGTTTGCGCCTTAACGAACCTGTGCTACGTAGGCAACGTTGGTTGAAGAAATCTTATCCTCAAGCTGAACAGACATACGTGGGTCACCAGCAGTGGCTACGGTAATGTCTCCCTTTTCAACATAGCCCAGCTCTTTGGCAGTTTCAATTGCCTTCACGATGGTGCCGTTGACAGTGCCTTGAGTAATAGCAGCAAGATGCGGTTCAACGCCCCAGTACATAATCATTTGCTGTACTGCCCACTCATGACGGGAGAACGCAACAACTGGCATATTAGGCCGGAAGTGCGAAACTAAGCGCGCGCTACGTCCGGTAGTTGTTGGAACAGTAATGCACTTTGCCCCAACAGTAGTTGCCATGTTAACTGCGGAAAGTCCTACAACGTTGTTAACAACGCGCGTACCGTGTGCGCCTGCAGGAACTTCAAGCTTGCCATGCGCAGGCAAGTGCTTTTCGGTTTCGGCAGCAATATGTGCTTGCATACGAACAGCCTCTACAGGATACTGACCGGCAGCAGATTCGCCAGAGAGCATGACCGCATCGGTGCCGTCATAAATAGCATTTGCAACGTCGGCAACCTCAGCGCGTGTGGGGCGTGGATTGTGCTGCATAGAATCGAGCATCTGCGTAGCGGTGATTACCGGCTTATATGCGTCGTTGCACTTCTTGATAATCTTCTTTTGAATATGAGGCACGAGCTCTGGAGCAATCTCAATACCAAGGTCGCCGCGTGCGACCATAATGCCGTCAGAGTGCTCAAGAATGTCGTCAAAGTTTTCTACGCCCAGTGCGCACTCAATCTTGGGGAAGATAGTGACATGCTCACCGTCGTTTTCGCGGCAGAGGGTGCGAATTTCTTCGACACCAGCGCCGTCACGGATAAATGATGCAGCAATGTAGTCAATGTTTTGCGTAAGACCAAAAAGAATGTCTTGGCGGTCGCGCTCGGTGATGGCAGGCAGCGAGATATTAACGTTGGGCATATTAACGCCCTTGCGCTCGCCAATGAGGCCGTTGTTGAGTACGACGCAGTGAATATCGTTGCCATCGACCGACTCAACCTCAAGTCCTACCAAGCCGTCATCAATCAGAATGCGCGAACCAGCGACAACCTCTGTGGGAAGAGCAAGATAATCAAGCGAGATATGCTCTGCGGTACCGGCAAAATCTTCGGTGGTAGGCTGGGCGGTAACGATAATTTTATCTCCCGTATGCACCTCAACTTTTTTGTGGTCCTTTAACAGACCGGTGCGAACCTCGGGACCTTTGGTGTCAAGCAAAATGCCAATAGGACGATTGAGTTCTTGAGCGATACGGCGGACACGCTCAATGCGTCCCTGATGCTCCTCGTATGAACCATGCGAGAAATTGAAGCGTGCAACATTCATGCCCGCTTTCATCATTTCGCGCAGGATGTTTTCATCATCACAGGCGGGACCCATCGTGCAGACAATCTTGGTGCGTTTATACATGCAAGCCTCCAACGTGTTGTGTTTACCGTTTTGCTGCCTGAATCATTATATATAAGCAATAAGCTGAGATGCTGTAAAACACTTTACAACTCAAGAGCTTTTTATAGAAAAGCTGTGTGTGCGTGCGGGATAGAATCCAGCCTGAGCTTTGCGCGCTGTGCCCTCCGCTTTTTGTACGCGCATGCAAGATGCCGAAGTTTGGCGTGGCTCAGGCTTAACACGCTGCGGCGAACGGTCGTTTTTGACCCGTGAACGGTTGGTGCTTGAAATCCCGGTTTACGAGCGCTCAATACCTTTTTGCTCTTACAGAGAGGCAAATTCAGCAAAACGGCAAGGTGAATCCCCTTACCTTTGAGTAAGTCCTTACCGCGGGGTAATGAGCTTCCATAAAAGTGCGTACTTGTTGGCACTTTTGTGCGAATCATAGCATGTACATCAAGGATAGGTGAGTCCATTTGGGGGTTTATCCGTGGATTCATACACAAGTAAGAGAAAGAGGGAAACTATGTCAATTGAGCGAAAAGGATACCATGTTGGGGGCGAATGGTGCGAAAGCAAAACTGATACCTACATTCCGGTGCTTGACCCTTCTACCGGCGATACCATCGCTGAGGTGCCTCGTTGTACAAGTGCTGAAGTTGAGGCAGCTATTACATCTGCTCAAGAGGCATTTGAGTCTTGGAGCAAGGTTTCACTCTCTAAGCGCGTTCAATATTTATTTCGCTGGCGTGAAGTTATTCATAGCTATTTAGACGAACTGACCGAGCTTTGTGCTCGTGAGCACGGTAAAAACTTGAATGAAGCGCGCGGTGACGTGCTTAAGGCGCTTGAGCCAACCGAGCTTGCCTGCGCTTTGCCTTTGGCATCGCAAGGCACCGGTGCCATGCAGGTTACCACGGGCTTTGATTGCTCGACCTATCGTGAGCCTTTAGGTGTTGTAGCAGGTATTGTTCCGTTTAACTTTCCTGCCATGATTCCATGGGGATGGATGGTGCCGCTTGCTGTTGCCTGCGGAAATACGGTTGTGTTAAAAGCTGCAACTCCAACCCCGCTTACTGCTATGCGTATGCTGGAGCTGTTTTATGACGAAGCAGGTTTTCCAGCGGGTGTTGTTAATTTGGTGACATGCACCCATCATGAGGCTGATTTGTTGCTTACCGACCCGCGTGTGAAGGCAGTAACCTTTGTTGGCACTACGCGTGTTGGGCGCGAAGTTTATGCCCGTGCAGGTGAGCATGGAAAGCGCGTTCAGGCACAAACTGAGGCAAAAAATCATGCCTTGGTGCTTGCCGATTGCGACCTAGATGCAACGGCAGCTGCGGTGGTGAATTCCGCCTTTGGTTGCGCTGGCGAGCGTTGCATGGCGCTTCCGGCGGTATGTGTTGAAGAATCTATTGCCGATCAATTTGTCGCACTTGTTAAAGAAAAGGCGGCAGCGCTCAAACTTGGACGTGCCTATGACCCTACAACGGGTTTGGGTCCGGTGGTCTCGGCTGCTCATCGCGACCACGTGCTCTCATGGATTGAGCGTGGCATCAATGAGGGCGCAACTCTTGTCTTGGACGGTCGCAATCCTGAGGTTCCTGCTGGTTGTGAGGGTGGCTTCTTTGTGGGCGCGACCATCTTTGATCACGTAACAGAAGACATGGCAATTGGACGCGATGAAATATTTGGTCCAGTGCTTGCCATAAAGCGCGTGCGCGATTTTGACGAGGGTATTCGCATTATGAACGCAAATCCCTTTGCAAATGGTAGCTCAATTTTTACGCAGGACGGTTATTTTGCACGTCGATTTGTGCGTGAGACCGACGGCGGCATGGTTGGAGTAAACGTTGGTATTCCGGTGCCCTCAGCCTACTACCCCTTCTCGGGCAATAAAGATTCCTTCTTTGGCGATCAACACGTATTAGGGCAAGACGGTTATCGCTTCTATACGAGGGCAAAGACAGTTACCACACATTGGTTTGACGACATAGCGCGCCGGGGTCAGCTTGACTCCTGGGAAGGAACTGTCGAGCGCATCTAATAAGCAACATGACTGCAGGCAAATACTTGTATGCCTATAGATAGCTGCATATTTGCTGCATCATCAGCAATAAAAAGCAAGGGAGAAACTATGCTTTCTGTTGAAGCATTTGCTAAGCACCTGGACACCGCATTTTTAAGTCCAGCGCTTACCGAAAAAGAAATTGTTCAGCAAGCGCGTATTGCACGTGAGTATCAGGTGGCAAGTTTTTATACCATGCCGGTGTGGACGTCGGTGGTAGCGCGTGAGCTTGCTGGCTCAGGGGTACACGTTGGCGCTGCCTGCTCATTTCCGCATGGTGCCACAACACTCAACATGAAAATCCAAGAGATGGAAGAAGTGGTGGCGCAGGGTGCGACCTCAATCGATTTAGTTGCCAACGTGGGAGCCATTAAAGGCGGCGATTGGCAATTGGTTGAGCGTGAGGTAAAGGCGTTGCGCCAAAAAGCTGGTAATAATTTGGCAAAGCTCATTATCGAGACTTGCTTTTTAACCGATGACGAGCTAGCGCGCGTAGTTCAGATTTGTTCAGCCGAAGGCATTGACTATGCAAAGAGCGGTACGAATGCTCAGGGAAAATCGGTTGATCACCGGGTGCGCGTCATGCTTGATAACGTTTCTGGCAACACGCGTGTAAAGGTTTCGGCGCTTCCCGATACGTTTATGATGTCAACCATTTTACACCTGATAGATGAGGGTGTAGGCCTGTTTGGAACTATGTATGCCGCCGATTGCATTGATGAGTATCGCGCCTATCTTGCTTGGTGCGAGGCTCGTGGACAACATCAGCAGTAAGTTCTATAGAGAAAGGAATAGAACATGATTAAGCGTACGATTGCACAGCTGGAAGCGTATAGCGCACCCGGACATTTTGATATGACGGCGATGCGCGTGCACGGCAAAGACGAAACGGGTGCCCAGAAGTTCTGGATTGGTCGCTCAGTGTTTTTGCCCGGTGGCGGAGCAGAGTGGGCATATGAGGACAATCCGCTTGAGAAGGTTTACTACGTTCTTGATGGCGAAATGACCGTGACGGATAAAGACGGCACAGAGTACGTGATTCACAAGGACGAGTCTATTTCATTTTTGCCTAATGAGGGGCGCGGGCTCGTTAACAAGTCTAACGCTCCGGCAACCATGCTGGTCATTATCAATTACCCCGAAGCATAAGGAGCCGTGCCATGTCTGAGAACAAGCCTGTAAACGTGAGCCGCGACACCGTTGACCATCTCTTTGATATAGAGGGCCGTGTTGCCATTGTTACCGGTGCAACCGGTGCTTTGGGCGGGGCTATTGCAGTTGCATATGCGCTCAAGGGGGTAAAGGTTGTTGCGACCGCTCGAAATGCTCAAAAACTCGATGCTCTGCGTGTACAAATCGAGGGTGAGGGAGGAGTTTGCACCACGGTGGCAGCCGACCCATCAGACACAGATTCATTTGCACAGGTGATTGAAGCTGCAAAGCGCGAGTTTGGCGGTGTTGATATTCTTGCAGTTGCTCATGGCTATAACAAACCTGAGAACATTCTTACGCAAAGTGTTGAGGATTGGTCCTACATCATGGACGCAGACCTGAAAAGCGTCTACATTGTATGCAAGATGGTTGCAGAGGAGATGGCTCAAGCAGGAAAAGGCGGCAAGATGGTCGTAGTTTCTTCGGCACGCTCAAAGATGGGCATGGCTGGCTATACCGGCTACTGCGCGTCAAAGGGTGCTTGCGACCTTATGATTCAATCTATGGCCTGCGACCTTTCTGCTCAATATGGCATCAACGTTAATACAATTAATCCAACGGTTTTTCGCTCAGATTTAACCGAGTGGATGTTTGATCCAGACTCTGCTGTGTATCAAAATTTCCTAAAGCGCCTGCCCATTGGCCGCTTAGGCGAGCCATCCGATTTCTTAGGTTTAGCTGTGCTGCTTGCCTCACCTGCTGCTGATTTCTTAACAGGCGGCAACTATGATGCAACGGGCGGATACTGGGCTTGCTAAGAGGGCTTTTATCGGCAAACTGCACTGCTTTTACAGCTTCATGCGTTGAGATGTTTATATATTAAAGGAGACTATCATGGGAAAGAACGTATTTATTGACCTGACGCATCCGTTTAGCGCTGAGATTCCGCGCTGGCCATATTTTGATAAACCGGCTATTAACAGCAAGCATACTATGGCTAAGGGTGGCGTGCTAACCCAAAATATCAGCTGCACCATGCATACCGGTACACACTGCGATGCTCCGCGCCATGTTATGGAGTATGAGTTTGACGGTCGTCGTGCGCGGTATATCGACGAAATGCCCATTGATGCGTATACGGGTGATGCTGTATGTATCCCTATCGACATTGAGCCATGGGGCCTCATTACCGGTGAGCATCTGGAAGCAGGCTGCAAAAAGGCAGGTATTGACCCTTCTGAGCTTGAAGGTATGGTGCTATGCCTGAATACCGGCATGCATCGTTTATTTGACGATTCAAAAGTTTATTATCACTATGCGATTGGTACAGGTGTTGAAGCTGGTAAGTGGTTTGTTGAACATAAGCTTAAATGCGTGGCTATGGACTCTCAAGCGCTTGACCACCCGCTACACACGGCTATGGGCAACAACGGTATGACCCGTATGAATCTTTTGGGCGCAACGGGCCGTCCCATCACCGAAGAGTACCAGGAGCTCTTTGGCGAAGAAGCATACGCAGAGTTTGATAAAGAGACATATATTCGCCTTCATGGTCAGGAAGCATATGACCAAAAGTTTGGTGACCTCGAAGCAATTGGCTGCTGGGGAACTTGGGAGCCCTGCCATAAGATGATGCTTGGTCATGGCATCGTGGGCGTTGAGAACTTGGGAGGCGACCTTGATAAGGTATGTGGCAAACGCTTCCAGTTCTTCTGCTTCCCGCTGCGCTGGTATTTGGGCGATGGCGCTATGGCACGCTGTGTAGCAATGATTGATGAGGACGACGTTGTTGCTGGTGTTGTAGACCGCACCTATAAGTATGGTGGAACCGGCTATGGTGACCCTGAGGGCAATGGCGCCAGCGGTCTTGAATATGTCCAGCGTCTTTTTGCACGTAACAAGTAAGGCTTAAGAAGCCGCGCCTTAGCTCGCCTCTGTATACCTTTTGCAGAGGTGAGCTTAGCTTTTGCATTCAATGCAATACTACCGTTTACCGAATAAGTTTCTTTCAGGACAGGTTGTAAATATATAGTTATAAAACTACTGTTCAAAAATATTGAGCATGAGAATTGTTGGTAAGTGATGCCATATGAGCAGAATCAACTCAAATGACCCACGTGTAGCAAGTCGAACGTCTCGAGTGCGGGCAGAGAATCCGTACCAGCATGTGCTGTCGGTGTTTGGCGGTAAGTGGAAAATGACAATTCTGCGGGAGATGGCACATTTTGGCTCTATACGTTTTAATCAGACCTGCCGCGTTCTTAAAGTATCTGAAAAGGTGTTAAGCAAGCAAATCAGCGACCTTATCAAAGCGGGGGTTGTTGTGCGCTGTGTTGATTCGAGCATGTATCCTCCGGCTGTAAGCTATGGTCTAACTGAGTCGGGACAAGAGCTCATTCCTATACTTGATAGTATCTATTATTGGAGTGTGCGCGATATGCATCGCAAGGGTATTCCGCTTGACCCTGATGCGTTGGTTGTTCACGGAGCCGAGCCAATGGAGCCTGAAGAGATTGTGGCTGATGAGGCTCTAGGTGACCTTGCTGTGTCTGAGCATGTACCTCTCTTAAAAGACGAAAGCGATATAAGCCTGTAGAAGACCCTGCCAAGCGCTTTGCTACAACGCTGTGTTTGGGCTTCGTGTCCGCTGCGATGCCGCCGCCATGCCAAACTACGGCGCTATCTATGCGTGCGTTCGTCGCTCCGCTTAAGCATACTCCAGAGTGTGGTTCGACTGATGCCGAGTGTCTTCGCTGCTACGCTACGATTGCCTCCATAGCTTTCAACAACCATGCGGGCAATTTCTGCTGTGGTTTCGGACAGTGGTTTGAGCACGTCAATCATAGAGGCGGCATCAGGGGTTGAGACAGACGAAAAGCGCACCGTAGACTCGTGATGCAGAGCATCGCGGAGGGTGGCAGCTGTGATGACATGTTCTTGCGCTGTGGCATAAGCCCAGTTCATAACCTGCTTAAATTGGAGAATATTGCGCGGCCAATGATATGAGTTAATAATTTCAATAGCTTCGTCACTGAGCACGGGGGCGTCTTGCCCGTCGCGCTGTGCTAAAGCCTTGAGATAGCGCTCACAGGCATACGCGCTTATTTTTATACGACGAAGTGGCGGCACGTTGATGCGAAATCCGTCAAGGACATCGGCAAAGTGACGAGCAACCTCGGGCTCTTCACCCGTTTTGAGCAGGTTATAAGAAAAGACAAGCTTACTTCGATCGGCGAGCCGTGTGCGCTGAATAACTCCAAGTAAGCTTCGCCAACGTAGTGCACTCAGCATATGAAGGCTTCTAAAGGCAATAAAAAAACCCGCTTCAAAAAGCGGTGAGCGGTGATCAGAAATGAGAAAATCCCAAGCAGCGTCATCAATAATATCGCAGTTAATTTCAATATACGGCTGGCTGGTATAAGGGCTTAGCAGATAGAGTAACTGCACAACGCGCGGTTTACCGCTCCCTGTCTCGCCAGCAATAAAGACCGGGCGGCTAGAGCTGCCCATACGCTGTAGTGCAGTTTTTAGCTCAGCGTCGGCTTCCAAAATTGCAAAGGTACTGGTGTGGTAGCTGGCTTCAATATCAAGTTGTGTGAGATAGCTTATGCCTGTTTGTCGGTTTTTACCGGGAATAAGCTCAGAACTAATGGTAAAGGCGAGCTGTCGTTTGCCTTCGCGTTCATGCACTAGTGAACGTACAGAATAGAGGGCTCCATCGCGACGAAAGAGAAAACGCTTAGGCGGAAGTCCTTTTCGTGCGTGGCGCGTGAGCTCATCAAGCAGCCCATGCTCATCAGATGCCAAGGTAGTGTAGGAAAGTTCTCCATCTCCAGAAAAAACTGCTAATCGAATACCTTGTAGTCGCACAATGTCGCGCAACAATTGCTCTCGCGCATTGATTTTTCGCGCATTTGAAAGCACCAGCTGGGCACGCTCAAATGCTTCGCGCACGCTTTCATGCCCAGACGCTATAAGTGCTGCATTAAGACCACGTTTTTGTGCTTGAGAGCTTGCAATAGCATCTCCTATGACCGCGTCATAACCGATGTGTTCAATGTGGTTAAGAACCTCATCAAGCTCATCCTCAAAATCGATGGGAAAGCAATCAATATGAAACCCAAGAAGCTCAGCAGTTTGCGGAATATCGGCAAGAATACTGCGAAAGCCAACAGCTGCAATATGCCCTGTTTGAGCCCCTGTTTGCTGTACACAGCGCACAATATCAAAGGGCGAAACCTTAATTGCAATGATAGGGAGCGAAAATTCCTCTTCAAGCGATTCTGCCGTGCCACCGCGCGAAATAACTGCGTCAAAGTCTTTATGAAAGACCGATAAGGCAGAGATAAAAGCCTCATCAAGGTTGCCGCTTGCAGGGGTGACCTCAAGGTCGGGATAGTCATGGGCAACTTCTTCGATGATGGGAAGCAGCGCTGGATAAGGGGCAAGGGCTAAGACCTGCATATATACTCCTTGCTGATGTATTCGTGGCGTGTGTTACGCAGCCTGAATGCTAGCTCTGACGTGCGTAAATGCTCATCGGTAGTATAGAGCCTGGCTTATTGATTGTTCAAATACTCAACACTCAGTTTTATAAAACGTTCAATTTTTAGACAAAAATAGGTGATTCGTACGTTTCGGAGTTTGTACGAGCTCCCTACTATGGAAATACCAAAGCTAGAACAAACACCAAAGCTGGTACAAAGGGGAGGAGGCAAAGGTGCTTAAGCTACTCGTTATTGCTGACGATTTAACTGGAGCACTCGACGCCGCTGCTCCACTTATTCACTGTGGTGTCGAAGTATGCACTACTCCGTTATCCATATTGTCGCTTGAGTGCCTCGATGAACAAGTTCAGGTGCTTTCAGTTAATGCTGCAACTCGTCATTTGCCTGCCGAAGAAGCGCGCAAACGCATAGCGCAACTGGTTGGGGAAGCAGTACAAGCGGGTGTGCCGCTGATTGTAAAAAAGACCGATTCGATACTCCGTGGCAATATTGGTGCTGAGCTTGAAGGTGCGTTGATGGCGCATAGTGCAACAACCTTGCATTTTATGCCGTCGCTTCCCGCAATGAATCGCGTGACGTGCGGCGGCGTTCACTATATTACAGATATACCGGTGGCAGAAACTGCTCTTGGGTCTGACCCGTTTGAACCGGTTACAACTTCACGTGTGGCAGATATTATTGCTCAGCAAAGCATGCAAGCAGTGAGCGAAGTTGCTATAAGCAAAGCCCTCTCGCATAGCCCAGGCATTGCGGTATACGACGCAATTACCAATGAAGAACTTGATAGGCGTGTAGCAGAGCTCAAGAACACTCGTCCGCTGTTGCTTGCCGGATGCATGGGCTTAGTGTCCGCGCTTGCCCGTGTGTTTTTTGCTGCAAAGCCAGAGCAAGCGCTACCAGAGCATGGGTCAGCTCTGCCACAGCATATGGATATGAGCGGCTCAATAGTTGCTTTTTGTGGCAGTGTGAATGCTGTTTCGGTTAAGCAATGTGCAGTGGCACATGCAGCGGGTGCTCCGCTGCATAGCCTGACAGCTGCACAGATATTACAGAGCTCGTGGCATCATACGTCAGAGCTTACTCAACTTGCGCAGCATGTTTCTCAGGAGTTGAGCACAAATGCGCTGGTGGTTATTGATGCGAGTACGCGCGTTAATCAAGATGACGTTGAACAGGCAGGTCTTGTAGGTATCTCTGACCTTCGTGACTACACGGCGGCTAATCTTGGTGCTATCGCTGGTGAGCTGCTTCGTCAGGGTTCTATAGAAAACATCCTCGTTATGGGTGGCGATGTGCTGCTTGCCTTGCTTGAATATTTGCATATTTCGCGTTTGCGCATGCTGTTTGAGTTTGCGCCTGGAGTGGTGGTCTCTGAGCTTGAGCTTGAAGGGCGTACGGTACGCATCGTGTCTAAATCGGGTGGCTTTGGCGAGCCTGACTTATTTTTTCGTATATCGCAACAGCTTTATACATCGGCTGCATAGCCATTTGTTGTTTACGGATTCACTCACAAGAGAAGGAGAAACACCATGCTCAATTCGTACAGTTTAGGGCTCCCTCATGCAGTATACGCTGGTGAGCAGGCTACCGAAAACCTTGCGCTGGTGCTTGAGAGTACAGGCGCTACGAAGGTTGCGCTGTTTTGCGATGCGTCAATTGCGAAATTGGGTCTTGCCGATGCTGCCATTGCCATCATTGAGCAAGCGGGAGCCAGCGTTGAGATGACTACCGATTTAGTGCCTGAGCCGAGTTATCACGATGTGCAGAAAAATGTTGACTGGTTCTGTGCAACTGGCGCTGATTTGATTCTTGCCATTGGTGGTGGCTCGGCTATGGATGCTGCCAAGCTGGTTTCGGTATTGGCAACCGACGAGTACAGCATTGTAGATTTACTCGACCAGCCAAACCTTGCCAAGAAGCGGGTTCCAACAGTAATGATGCCAACTACCGCAGGTACAGGAGCTGAGGTTACACCTAATGCAATTGTTGCGGTGCCGGAGCGTGAGCTCAAGATAGGTATAGTATCTGATGCCATGATGGCCGATGCGGTTATTCTTGATGTGGTGTTTATCAAGGGGCTGCCGCGCTCCATTGCTGCAGCCACTGGGCTTGATGCACTATGCCATGCTATTGAGTGCTTTACGAGTAAAAAAGCAAATCCCTTGAGCGATATATTTGCTCTTGAAGCACTTGATTTGATTCTCAAAAACATTGAAGCTGCCTGTGATGACGTGGAGGCACTTGAAGCTAAAAAGAATATGCAGCTGGCTAGTTTTTATGCTGGCTTTGCAATTTCGGCAAGCGGCACAACGGCGGTTCATGCGCTTTCATACCCCTTAGGCGGGCGCTTTCATGTCGCACATGGTGTTTCTAATGCCATTTTGTTAATGCCTGTTATGCACTACAACGAGCCTGCCTGTGTTGAGCTATTTGCAAAAGCTTATGACCGCTGTATAGCAGGCGATGCTAAAACAAACGAAGAAAAAAGTGCGGCTCTGCTGGCGCGTATGGACGAGATTGTAAAGCACCTAGATATGCCTGCAAATTTGGGAGCCTTGGGTGTGGACAACGTTGATTTAGATTCGCTTGTTGCCTCTGGTATGGAGGTCACGCGCTTGCTGGTTAATAACCGGCGCGAAGTAAGCCCCGAGGCAGCGCGCGCTATCTACCAGCAGATTATCTAAGGCTTGAAGGCAGCCATACCAGTTAGTGGCTGAAAAGAAGAGCGGCTGTGTTGTCGAGTGAAAGGAGTGGCAATGATCACATTGAAGGGCATCGTTGTCCCTATTGTGACGCCCATGCATGAGGACGAGAGCGTCAACCTTGAGGAGCTTCGTCGGCAGGTTGACCGCCAAATTGAGGCGGGTATCCATGGCATATTTCCTTTTGGAACAAACGGAGAGGGTTATATTCTTTCGTGTGCAGAAAAAAAGCTTGTGCTTGAGACAGTAATTGAGCAGGTGGCTGGTCGTGTTCCGGTGTATGCAGGCACCGGTTGTATTTCAACACGCGAGACCATTGAACAGTGCAAAATGGCTGAGGCTGCAGGCGCTGATGTTTTATCGGTTATTACGCCAAGCTTTGCTAAGGCAAGCCAACATGAGCTTGCTGAGCATTATCGACGTGTGGCTGCTGCAGTGCCTCAGATGCCTATTGTGCTGTATAACATTCCAGCACGTACAGGCAACGCCCTTGAGCCAGAGACTGTTGTTGAGCTGGCGGCTATCGATAACATTGTAGGGGCAAAGGATTCGTCAGGTGATTGGGATAATCTGTCTGCCTATATTGAGCAGACGCGCGATTTAGATTTTGACGTGCTTTCGGGCAATGATGCACTCATTTTGCGTGCCTTACAGGCTGGTGCGACGGGTGCGATTGCGGGCTGTGCTAACGTATATCCCAAAAACATGGTGGGAATTTATGAGAATTGGGCTGCTGGCAAGCTTGAGGAAGCGGAGGCGTGTCAGGCAAATGTTGCAGCACTGCGAGCTTGCTTCAAATATGGCAATCCCAACACGGTGGTAAAGACGGCGGTTAAGCTGTTGGGGCATCCCGTAGGAGCCTGTCGTGCTCCGTTTAACTATCTTTGTGACGAGGGCGTTGAAGAGCTGAAACGTGTTCTTGCAGCTGATACCGCGAAGGGAATGCGTTAAATGAGCGCCGCTGTTTCACGACCCATCGTGGGAATATCGATGGGCGATCCTGCGGGAAACGGTCCTGAGATTACGGTTAAGGCGCTGGCCGATGCCTCGCTATATGAGCGTTGCTGCCCACTTGTCGTGGGAGATGCAAAAATGCTTGCTCAGGCGCGTACCTTTGTAAACCACCCTGAGATTGAAATTAACGCTATAAGCGCTCTTGAAGATGCACGCTTTGAAGCCGGTATCATCGATGTTTACCATCTCGATTTAGTAAAGGACGTTCGGTCTTTTCGCTTGGGCGAGGTTTCAGTTGAGGGTGGCTGGGCAGCGTTTGAATCAGTGCGAACGCTTATTGAGCTTGCTATGGAAGGCAAGGTTGATGCAACGGTAACTAATGCTTTGAATAAAGAGGCGATGAATTTAGCACTTGAGCCGCAGGGTAAGCACTTTGACGGTCACACTGAGATTTATGCCACCTATACCAAGACAAAAAAGTACACAATGATGCTTGCTCATCATGACTTTCGTGTGGCTCATGTATCAACCCACTGTTCGCTGCGCGAAGCGTGCGAGCGAGTAAAGCGCGCACGTGTGCTGGAGGTTATTGAGCTTGGGTGGCAGGCATGCCGTGGTCTTGGTATTGAGAACCCCAAAATCGCAGTTGCAGGCTTAAACCCTCACGCCGGTGAGCACGGTTTATTTGGACGCGAAGAAATCGAAGAGATTATTCCGGCTATTAACGATGCGCGAGCTCAAGGGATAGACGCGGTTGGCCCTTGTCCGCCCGATACGGTGTTTCCTGAGATGCGTGGTGGCTGGTATGACCTAACCGTTTGTATGTATCACGACCAAGGACATATTCCAACAAAGACAATCGGTTTTGTATATGACCGTGCACAGCAGGCATGGGACGCAGTTGAAGGTGTCAACGTAACGCTTGGTTTGCCAATTATTCGCACCTCGGTTGACCACGGCACGGGTTTTGCTCTAGCAGGCAAGGGAAGCTCAAGTGAGTCTTCGCTGGTCAACGCCATTGATTTTGCGTTGCGTCTCGCTCGTTCACGGTAGGGCTTCCTAGACAAGTTGTAGAACGCTCTTAGTAGGTTTTAGCAAAAGACAAGAGCGTAGGCATATAGGTAGGTGCCAAAGCGGCTACCTCAGGTTGCTGCACCGCTGTGCAGCAAGTCACAGAAAGGAGATTAGGATGACTACCGCGATGATTCTTTCGCTCGTCGTTCTTCTCGCCATGATTGCGATGATTATGTTTGACGTATTGCCGTTTGGCTTGCCGCCTATTGCGGCGTGCGTCCTCATCGTGTTATTTGGTTTGGGCGATGTGAGCTATGCGTTTGCCGGCTTTACTAATTCGACCGTTTGGATGCTGGCTTTTTTCATGGTAATTCTTGCTGCTATTCAAAAAACCTCGCTCATTCTTAAGGTTAAAGACGCAATGACGCGCCTTGTTGAGATTGGTGGCTTTAAGAGTTACGTTGCTTTGGTGATTGTGGTGATGCTGGGCGCTTCCATTGTAGGTATGGGCTCAACGGCGTTTTATGTGCTCACCTTCTCGCTGGTAGTAACTATGCCCTATAACGAGAAACTACCGGGCTCCAAGCTTATTTTGCCCTTAGGTATTGCATCAAACCATCCGCTCATTCCTATTAATGTGGCACTGCAATATGGCGTTGCTATCTCGGTGCTATCCGCTTCGGGTCTGGATTCATCTAATCTCACTATGATGCAGTTTGCACTGGTCTCGTTGTTTTTATCTGCAGGCTTTTTGCTGTGGGCGGTGATTGGATACCGTTTCTTGCCCAGCCATCCTGTGGCCGAGCCAACCGTTGAGAATAAAAATGCACTCGCTTCTTCTGATGAGCCGCGCATGGAGTCTTGGCGTGAGTGGACCGTTATGATTGCCTTTGCTGTTTCTATTGTTGCCATGATGATGGTAGATTCAATTGGTGCACTCGCCTATATGATTCCCGGTGTTGCAGCTATGGTTATGGTGCTCATCAAGGTTATTGACTTTAATGAATATCGCGACAACCTATTTTCTCCCATCATTCTTATGACCGCTGGCGTTATTCCTGTTGCTAATTGCCTAGCTGATACCGGTTTGTCAACGCTTGTGGGCAATACAGTTGCCGGCGCGATTGGTACCAGTGTTCCAGCCTTTGTGGTGGTGTTGGTATTTGCGGTGCTTTGCTCAACCTTTGCATGTTTTACCGGTTCTCAGGTGGGCACGGTCATGATTTTTGCTCCGCTTGCTATTGCGGTATGTCAAGGTATGGGTATTAGCCCTATGGCAGCAGCTGTTGCGGTCACTCTTTCGGGTTGGAGTGGTCACTATATGCCCATTGATGGCTTGCCTGCGATGGCGTTTGGCATGGGTCAGTACACCATGGTTGAATTTTGGAAATACACCATTCCGCAATATGTTATTCGCCTGCTTTTCTTAACTGCCGGCGCACTGATTGTGTTCCCTGCTTAGTGGTTTAGTATCGGGTTCAGCTTGGCAAGCGCTTTGTTGAGCTGAACCGTTATGCAAACAAAGATTGCGAGATTATCATGGCAATTAAAGCGCTTCTGGGCTATACCCCTGACGGGCAGCTGTATTTCGACGAAGAAATGAACTACGTTGGGGCTATGTTGCCGCCAGGTCCATGGAAGACCGCACATGGTCCAGGGCTTGTTGAGACGCCAGCAGGCACACTGTTATGCTGCTGGTTTGCCGGCACGTACGAGGGTGACACCGATGTCAATATTGTGGTATCGCGCCTTGAAAAGGGAAGCGACCAGTGGAGTGAGCCTGCCTACATTTCCTGTGATAATGATTTTTCAAATCAAAATCCGTCTCTTTTTGTGGCGCCCACTGGCCAGATTTGGTGCTTGTATACCTCACAACGGGGGCGTGAGGACGGCAAGGATAACATGCAGTTTACCAGCGTCATTAAGCGTCAAGTGAGCGTCGATGATGGCCTAACGTGGTCCGAGCCTGAGCTTGTATTATCTGATGAGGGTACCTTTGCACGCCAAGCTATTCAGGTGCTCTCTAATGGTCGCTGGATTTATGGCTTGTGGCTTTGCCGTGATAGTGAAACTGGTCTTGCGGGTGACCCTAGCACCTTTGCTATCTCTGATGATAAGGGTGCTACTTGGCGTCGAGTTGATATGCCAAGGTCTGCTGGTCGTGTACACCCAAGCATTGTTGAGCTTAAAAGCGGACATTTGCTTGCATTTATGCGCAGCCGTGAGGCAGATTTTATATACCGAAGTGAATCGTTTGATTTTGGCGATAGCTGGAGTGCTCCGGTGGCAACACCCTTGCCAAACAACAACTCAGGTATTGCTGCCGTTAAGCTTGCCAGCGGGCGCGTAGCCCTTGCTTATAACCATAACTCCGCGCCTGCCACCTATGGCGTTAAAGGAGCATGGCCAGCGCTGCGCAATCCCGTTGCTATTGCACTTTCTGAAGACGGTGGCAAGACTTTCCCGCTTATTCGCTTTGTTGAGCGTGGTGAGGGCTATGTTGGTTCAGAAAACCGTTTTAGCAATCGGCAGTACGAGTATCCCTGCTTAATGCAGGCATCAGATGGCATGTTGCATATCGCATACGCCTACCAGACACGTCGCGGAGTGAAGTGGGTCAAGCTTTCTGAGGAGGATGTGATAGGTACTGTGCGCGGTGAAGGTGTGTATAACCCCACGTCAGGTGAGGTGAGCCGCTAGGTAGAGACGGAGAGACATGGGCTGTGTATGTGTGAGGCACGTGAGGTGTGCTTCGCAGCCGGGTGGCGCGTAAGGCGTGCGTGAGAGATTGGCAAGAGATATGAAAGGATATAGATATGGTTTATGACGGACTCAGTGCCCTTGGCTTGTATCGAGGTCTTACGCGGGGTCTTGATGTGTTGATTGACTGGCTCGAAGAGCACAATCTTTCTGAGTTGCCTTTGGGAAGAACAGATATTGATGGTAACCGAGTCTTTGCAAACGTTATGCAAACAAGCACA
Source organism: Collinsella sp. zg1085 (assembly GCF_018889955.1). Classification (GTDB taxonomy): domain Bacteria; phylum Actinomycetota; class Coriobacteriia; order Coriobacteriales; family Coriobacteriaceae; genus Collinsella. The sequence goes on along the minus strand of NZ_CP076545.1, from coordinate 1,524,938 downwards.
AAACTGCTGGAAGATGCTCATTTTGAGATTCATCATCGGTATCTCGATGTGCAGGTTGACCTCGATGGGGTTGAGCGCGTTCGTACAACGCCAAGCGCAGTTGTGCCCACGGGTCCTTTTGATGAGCTTGCTGACAAAGGTTACTGCGATGCTGCTGCTGATAACACCGATGTACTTGAGGGTAGCTTGGCGCAGGGTCATTTTGCCATCTTTATGGTAAATGAACCGCACATGCCCAATCTTGCACCAGCTGGAGAAGAACCAGCGCCGCTTAAAAAAGTTTGCTTTAAGGTTCTTGCCGACGCTTTTTGGGACGAGATATAGCAGCAGGTTTACCGGCGGTCTTTGATAGGTTGTTAGTGTGCTCCCTGAGACGGCGAGATATAAAGTTGTCGAGTGAATCTGACAACATGGATAAAAAAGATAAAGTTGTCGAGTTGACTCGACAACTTTGCTCCAGTTAATATAGTTGTCGAGTTCACCTGACAATATTGAGGGAGCAACGTAATGGCATATATCAGCCGCCCACAGTATGAGAAGCAAATTGAGCGCTATCGCAATAGCAGTGTTATTAAAGTTATAACTGGTATGCGGCGTTGCGGAAAATCATCTCTCATATCGGCTTATGCCAATCGCCTAGCATCAGAGGTGGGCAAGGACAATGTCATTTATCTGCGTTTAGACCAGCTTGGTCTTCCTATCAATCCAACAGCGGAGTGGCTTCAACAGCTGGTTCACACGGCTTTAGAACAGTCTCATCAATCACAGAACTTTTATGTATTGCTTGATGAGATTCAGGAGGTGAGTTCTTGGGAGAAGGTTGTTCGTCGGCTACATACCGAGGAGCGCGTAGATGTATATCTCACGGGGTCAAATGCGCATGTACTTTCTTCAGATTTGGCAACATTGTTAGGCGGTCGTTACGTAACCATCAATGTTCATCCGCTTTCGTTTGATGAGTATGTTCTGTTTGCAAAGACTACAAACTCTGAGGGTGAGACTCGTGATGATTTGTTTGCATCCTTTATACGCTATGGTGGCATGCCTGCACAATTTGAAATGGACAGGCGAACACCTGAGCGCATGATTGAGATGCTGACCACCGTGTATGAAACAATTATTCTCAATGATGTGGCAACGCACACGCATATCAGTGACTTTGATTTGTTGGCAAAGCTGGTGAGATATACGTTTTCAACCTCGGGCAATCTTTTTTCAAGCCGAAATATTGTTAACGCGCTTGCAAGTTCGGGGCGGCGTACGAGTGTAGAGACGATAGACAATTATATTCGTGCGTTAAAAGATGCCTATATCATGCGGGAATGTAGACAGTTTGGCTTGGCTGGAAAACAGATGCTTCGTCCACAACGCAAATTCTATCCAGCAGATACAGGTCTTCGCAATCTTATGAGTGATTTCACACCTGATGATTTTGGAGCGCAACTTGAGTGTGTTGTCTTTAATGAACTGATTCGCCGTGGGTATCGTGTTGAGGTGGGAGCATTGAAACGAGGCGAGATTGATTATGTGGCTCACCGCGCAGAAGAACGTATGTATATCCAAGTGTGCGATGAGTTTTCAGGACAAGAGACATATAAACGTGAACTTGCTCCATTTGAAGGGCTTGAGGATTCTTTTCCCTGCTACGTACTCACGCTTGATCGTTATCAAACCGGAGTAACGAAACGAGGTGTCCGTATTGTTAACATGATAGATTGGTTGCTCGATACCCGTGATGAGCGGCCTAAATAAGGTTTGCGCGCGAAAGATAATAGACGCATGCGCAGAACAATCTTGAATCTTCGGTTACGCCGTGCGGTATCGGGTATGATTACTCTGTCATTCAGCTGCCACTCGGCACGGCAGCCTTGATGGGCCCTTGCCCCTCTCCTGGGGAATTATAATCGGGCATCAATCTGCTGAGTGGCTTTGAACATCCCAGGAGGGGAACATATGCAAAAAGAATACTTAGCTTCGGCTGAGGATGTACTTGCAGCTCAAACTACAAGTACCGACGCAGGATTGACTGCCGATGTTGCCGCAAGTCGTCTTGCAAGCGTAGGTCCAAATAAGCTTGACGAAGAAGAAAGCGACCCGTTGTGGAAGCGCTTCTTTGAGCAGATGGCCGACCCTATGGTCATCATGCTGCTGGTTGCAGCTGCTATTTCGTATATCTCGGGTCTTATTCAGGGTGAGGCCGAGATTGCTGATGTGGTTATTATTCTGACCGTGGTTGTTATCAATGCGGTGTTGGGTGTTGTGCAAGAGGCAAAAAGTGAAGAGGCGCTTGCCGCTCTGCAAGAAATGAGTGCCGCGCAGTCAAAGGTGATACGCGACGGCAAGCTCTTGTCGCTTCCAAGCGCAGAGCTGGTACCCGGCGATATTATTTTGCTTGAGGCTGGTGACTCGGTGCCAGCAGACGGGCGCGTTCTTGAGTCGGCGAGTATGAAGATTGAAGAGGCAGCACTAACGGGCGAATCCGTTCCTGTCGAAAAGCATGCCGATGCAATTACTCTTGCGATGGATACCGATGACGTACCTCTAGGCGACCGTAAAAACATGGTATACATGGGCTCGGTTGTGGTATATGGTCGTGGTCGCGCGGTGGTTACGGGTACTGGCATGAAAACCGAGATGGGCAAAATTGCCAGCGCTCTTTCGTCTGCTAAAAAGGAGCTTACACCACTCCAAATTAAACTTGCGCAGCTCTCTCGCACCTTAACCCTGATGGTTATTGCAATTTGTGTTGTTATTTTTGCAGTTGATTTGCTGCGTCATGGGAGTGAGCTGTTTGCGCACCCTGACATGATTTTAGATACCTTTATGGTTGCGGTATCTCTAGCTGTTGCCGCTATTCCTGAGGGCTTGGTTGCAGTGGTGACCATCGTGCTGTCTATGGGTGTAACCAAGATGTCCAAACGGCACGCAATTATTCGCAAGCTTACGGCGGTTGAAACACTTGGTTGTACGCAAATAATTTGCTCCGATAAAACGGGCACCTTAACACAGAACAAAATGACAGTGGTTAAGCACGTTTTGGCTGCTCCTGAAAATCAGTTCTTAACAGGTATGGCACTTGCTTCCGATGCACACTGGGACGCAGATGAGCAAAGCGCAGTAGGTGAACCAACCGAATGTGCGCTGGTAAATGATGCCGCAACAGCAGGGCTAACGCAGCTTGACGCACAGTATGCACGTATTGGTGAGGCACCATTTGATTCAGGTCGAAAGATGATGAGTGTTGTGGTGCGCGATATGGCTGGCACGCTGACCCAATTCACAAAAGGTGCACCTGATGTGATTATTGGTCTTTGTACACATATCTATGAACATGGCGAGGTAGTCGCGCTGAGTGATGAGCGTCGCGCTGAGCTATTGCGTGAAAATAAAGCAATGGCAGACGAGGCGCTTCGCGTGTTGGCGCTTGCATGTCGGAGTTTGGATGACGAGCCAAGCGACTATGCGCCTGAGGCGCTTGAGCACAGTCTTGTGTTCTGCGGTTTGTCAGGTATGATTGACCCGGTTCGCCCAGAGGTAACAACAGCAATTGTTGAGGCACGTGAGGCGGGTATTCGTCCCGTTATGATTACGGGAGATCACATTGATACCGCAGTTGCCATAGCTAAAGATTTAGGCATTGTTGCTGATGCAAGTCAGGCAATTACGGGCGCTGAGCTTGACCATATTAGCGACGAGGATTTTAAGGAAGCGGTTACACGCTATAGCGTATATGCGCGCGTGCAGCCTGAGCATAAGTCGCGTATTGTTGATGCATGGAAGAGTCGCGGCAATATTGTTGCTATGACAGGCGATGGTGTTAACGACGCTCCATCTATTAAACGCGCGGATATTGGTGTGGGCATGGGCATTACTGGCACAGACGTTACCAAAAACGTTGCCGATATGGTGCTTGCCGACGACAACTTTGCAACCATTATTCACGCAGTTGAAGAGGGTCGTCGCATCTATGACAATATCCGCAAGGTTATTCAGTTCCTCTTGTCGGCTAACCTTGCTGAGGTCTTTTCCGTCTTTATTGCAACGCTGATTGGCTTTACGATTTTCCAGCCCGTGCAACTGCTTTGGATTAACCTCATTACGGACTGCTTCCCAGCTCTGGCGCTTGGACTCGAAGATGCCGAGGGCGATGTCATGAAACGCAAACCGCGCAATGCCTCTGACGGCGTGTTTGCCGATGGTATGGGCTTGGACTGCGTGGTACAAGGTCTTGTTATTACCGCGCTTGTGTTGCTGTCGTTCTTTGTTGGTGTCTACTTTGATATGGGATATATCCATATTGCCGACATGATTGCAGGTGGAGCTGATAAAGAGGGCGTTACTATGGCCTTTATTACGCTGTCACTCGTTGAGATTTTCCACTGCTTTAATATGCGCAGTCGTCGTGCGTCAATTTTGAGCATGAAAAAGCAGAATATGTGGCTCTGGGCTGCTGCCGCTTTTGCTTTGGTCTTAACCATTGCTGTTGTCGAGATTGATGTGCTTGCTGAGATGTTTGGCTTTATGCCTCTGCCCATGGAGGCGCTTGCTTGCGCAGTGTTCCTTGCGTTTTTGATTATTCCGCTCATGGAGCTATATAAGGCTATTATGCGTCGATTGGAGCGTGAGTAGGCTTTTGTTACTGGTAGACAGTATATAAGCTGTCTTTTTGCCAGTATAAGCTGGTGTGTCTGAGTCAGGAGAAAAAGTTCGCTATTTGAATTGAACTTAATTGAGCGCACAGTAGGCGAAATGCCCGTTTCATGGGAACTGAGCTTTGCAAAAGTTTCTAAAGAAATGGCATTTCGCCTTTTGCTGTAATTGTCCCGTTTTGGGTTCAGCTGGTTGTTTTTTGTGCCCGATGTTCCCCCTCGGTTCACCCGGTTGCCTTTTGTTATAGCTGTTCCCCTCGGTTCTATCGGTTGCCTTTTGTACTCGATGCTCAATCACGCTCTGTCAACGTTTGTTTTTGTCCTGGTATGTACAAAGTCTTGCCGGTCATGGTATGAGCGTTTGGGTTAACACTCAATGCGCGGTATACTGACCGTGCAACAGGACAAACAAGGAGCGTATGTGGGAAAACAGCGTCGCGAACAGCGTAAGAATAAGCATGGCCACGCGCTTCAGGCTGTGCCCACAGATTTGTCTGTGTCTCATGATGCTCTACCTGCAATCGACTCATTTATTGATGTACCAGTGTTCGCAGATTTAAGCTGTTCTGATGAACAACATGCTGCGTTTCAGCGCGTTGTTGAAACAGCTGCTTTAATTGATGCGGTGCAAGCGAGTTATATCCGGCTTGGTTATGTAGCACGTCTTGACCGAGGATTTCCTCTGGTAGTTAGTGATACGGCAATGCTACGCGCAGAACATGCCGTTCATTTTGCAAAAAAGCAAGAACAGCACCTGTTGCCAACTATTGGCGATTGGGTTGCTGTTAGGGTAGACCCAAAGCATGATAAAGGCGTAATCGAAGCGGTGCTTCCTCGAACAACTTCATTTGAGCGCTGGCGTGGAAAAAATCGCGGCGAGCGTCAGGTTCTTGCTGCAAATGTACATACTATCTTGGTGGTTATTCCTCTCGGCGGTTCGCGCGATTCGGCCGGTTTTCGATATAACCGCATTGCCCGAGCGCTTGTGTTAAGCAGGGATTGTGGAGCTAAACCGGTCATTGTATTTACCAAAGGTGACCGCGCGTGCGATGCAGAACGTGAGCAAGCGTGTTCTGAAGCGCGCATTATTGCGGGCGATGATGTGCGCATTGTTATGACCTCATCAAAGCAACAAGAAGGGCTTGAAGAGCTGCGTGCCTGTATTAAGCCGGGTCAGCTATCTATGATTTTGGGCGAAAGCGGAGCGGGTAAGTCAACACTTATTAACGCGTTGTTGGGACACGAGACGCTCAAAACAAGTGATGTTCGCGAGCGCGATGATATGGGCAGGCATACAACCGTTGCGCGCATGATGTGCAAAATTCCTGGTAACGCTGGTGTTTTGGTAGATGCACCGGGACTTAGAAGTTTACCGCTTGTGGGACACGAGCGAGGGCTTGCGCAGAGCTTTGCCGATATTGCCCGTCTAGCTCAATCGTGCCGCTTTAGAGATTGTACGCATCGTCATGAGCCGGGCTGTGAAGTTCTTGCGGCTATTTCATGTGGAGAGCTTCATCCTGAACGTTTTGAAGCATTTTCTTTATTGGCAGAAGAGATGCGCGTGAGCGCCCAAAGTCTCGACCCCGATATTAAACTTTCATAATCGCAATAAGCAAATACAGAGCTCGGTGCCCTGTCTCTGAAAGATGGGGCGTTTTTATATAGCTTAGTTCTATCCAAAATCTAATTTGTAGCTTCCCAAAATCTTACACACGTGGCAGATGCATGCGTCGGAATAGGAAGACGCTTTGATTTTGACGAGCGTTCCTAAATTGTTGCAAGCGTTGTTGGCTAAAAATGAGTCTACCGACCGAAGAGACGGAGGCGAAATGGTCAAACGAACGCGCATCATACTCAGCCTGTGTGCTGGAGTCGCGGCTGCTCTTTTGACGATTATGCATGCTGAGTTTATTCGGTCTGAGGCGGCGCGGGAGCGTGAGGAGGCGCTTGCTGCATTTGGCGGTGAGTATGTGAGCGTCGTGGTTGCATCGCGAGATATAGATGCTGGGGAGCCTATAGATGAGGGCAATGTCGCGATGGAATCGTGGCTGGCGAGCATGCTGCCGCCTGCTGCTGAGCAAAATCTGCATCAAGTGCTTGGTAAGACGGCAACCGAACCTATACCTAAACGTGCGGTGCTTTGCCCCACATATTTTAAGGTGTCTACAGCCACGATTGATGTGCCACGCGGTATGAGTGCTGTGTCTATTTCAACTGACGATGAGCATGCACTTGGTGGAACCCTTGCGCGCGGTGATGCGGTTGATGTGTATGTGTCGCGCAATGGCGCCGCCGACAAGATTTGTAGCGCCTGCGTAGCAGATTCAAGCTGCTTGGCAACAGGTGCAGTAGACGGTTTGTCATGGGTCACTTTGGGAGTTCTGCCGGAGCACGTGCAAGAGCTTTTAATTGCAAATACTCAAGGAACTATCTCACTGGTTCGCCCTCGTGAAGGCCCAGCAGACCAGAGTGTTGCTGCGCATGAGCGCACAGGAGCTGTAGCGATAGAACCTGTGGAATCAGAGCATGCTCGTGTGGAGCAAGAGGCGATTCAACAAGATACTGCACAGCATAGTGCATTGAATCAAGAGGGGAGTGAGACTCATGAGTGATATTTGGCTTATCGTACATAACGTGTTAGATGGTCCTCAGATGACGCGTGAAGTACAGCTGCGTGCACCTGATTGTCGATTGTTGCGTTCATGCGCTCCACTTGATGTTGCTCTCTTGGTACAGCTTCTTCCTGATAGGGCAGCTGGTGTGCTGTTTTCTAGCCGTGGTCTACGAGATGAGACCTTGCTTTCTATGGTGAGCCGCTTGCATGAGTCGGGTCGAGTTGAGCAGATTTTAGTTGTTATTGACCGCCTTGACCCAGCTCTTATAGCACGTGTTTTTCAAGCGGGTGCAGGTGAGGTAATTGCTGCAGAAGATGTTGTCTATCATGCTGAGCCGCTATCTGGTGAAGTGGGCGCGAAAGGGGTTTCGGCTCAGGCAGCTTTGCATGAGACAACATCAGGTGGGGTGCAGGAAGAACTTGGCTCTCAAGGTCTGCTTACGTATGACAAACATGCAGGTGAGATGAATAGAGACACCCGTGCAGGCAAAGCATCAGCGACTCGGTGTTTTAATCACGTGGATAAAACTCTATCTTCAGAAGTTGCGAGCATACAAGCAGACGAGAGCCACGTCTCACCAACAGCCCGTGCGGCGTCTGTATCAATTGTTGATATGCCCTCGTCGGCGGCAGTGACTAGTACAAATAATGAGACTGCTGCCGAACTCAATTCAAAGCTATCTGCACCTGTAATGCACGAGGGAATGCAGACAACAAGCTATGTGGAGAACCTAGCAAAGCATTTTGATTTAGACGAAGCAGATGGTGTTCATCTAGCACACAAGCAATCAGAGCAACCAAAAGCTGTTGCGCACAAATCGAAAGCTACAGATGTGCATGCTGCACCTGTAATGCACGAGGGAATGCAGACAACAAGCTATGTGGAGAACCTAGCAAAGCATTTTGATTTAGACGAAGCAGATGGTGTTCATCTAGCACACAAGCAATCAGAGCAACCAAAAGCTGTTGCGCACAAATCGAAAGCTACAGATGTGCATGCTGCGCCTGTAATTTCTGTCATCTCAGGTCGAGGTGGTGTTGGAAAATCAACGCTAGTCTGCGCTATGGCATGGGCAGCAGCACGACAGGGTTTGCGTACTGCCGTGCTTGATATAGACCTTATGTTTGGAAATATGTATCGGCTTTTTGGTCTTGATGAGGCAAAAGACCTTTCAAAGCTATGTCGTTCCCAATCATTGCATCTTGAAGATGAAGACATAGAGATAACTGCCATGCAGGTAGCACCAGGATTAACGTTGTGGGGGCCGCTTACACAGCCTGAGCTTGCTGAGCGTATGGGAGAGCCGATTGAGCACCTTATCGAGCTGCTGCGCGGTTTGGCAGACATCATATTGGTAGATACATCAACGTTTTGGGGAGATGCGGTTGCAGCTGCTGTGGCGGCAAGTAATCGTGTGCTGGTAGTGGGCACTGCTGCAGCTTCGGGGGCAAGTTCTGGCGCACGCGTTATCACGTTAGCAGCGCGGTTGGGGGTTCCGCGAACACGCATGATAAGTGTTGTTACAAAAATGGGGGCTCCTACCTGTACTGAAGAGTTTGCTTTGCGTTTTGAAATGGCAACGTCGCTGAAAAGCAAAGCTCGTGTTGCCGATGCTGGGCAGGAAGCTGTAGAGCTTATTGCACGTGGCAAGTTGGAGTCAGTTATTGCAGAAAAGAGTAATTTTTCGCTCGACGTTCAGCGCTTATTGAGTCAGATGCTCAAGGAATTGGGTCTTGAGGTGCAGATTCCCGAGGCGCTCCGCACATATATGGAACGTCCACGACCAAAGATGCGTCTGCCTTGGAAGAAATAGAGAAAGGGACTGCGCTATGAGCTTGCAGAAACGTTTGCAATCGGTTCAGACAGATGATGCCAGTGATACAGCAACGCGCTATCAAGAAATAAAAACAAATGCTAAGCAGGGAATTCTTGAGCGCGTTGGATTTGCTGAGGTGGCGCATATTGCAACACATAACGACCCTTTAGCTGCCCGCCAAGAGCTGTATCCAGCGGTAGAAGCGGTACTCAATGCCGATATACATCAAAGTCTGTCACAAGAAGAACGTGAGCAGATTGTTCAGGAGATTCTTGACGATATTGTAGGATTGGGACCGCTTCAGCCTTTGCTTGAAGACGATTCTGTAACTGAAATTATGGTTAATGGTGATAACCAGGCATTTTTTGAGCGTGCCGGAAAGCTCTATCCGTTTGAGAGCAGCTTTGAATCAGAAGAGCAAATTCGGATTATTATCGACCGTATTATTTCACCTCTTGGTCGTCGAATTGATGAACGAAGCCCACTCGTACATGCGCGTCTCGCTTGTGGCTATCGTGTAAATGCGGTAATTCCACCCATTGCGCTCGATGGTCCTCTCATCACTATTAGAAAGTTTTCTGACCGAATTGGCAGCTTAGGCGAGCTCGTAGAGCTTGGAGCCCTGCCACAGTGGTATGCACAACTTTTATCATTTGCGGTGCGCGTGCGAATGGATATTGCTGTCGCAGGTGGTACAGGATCTGGAAAAACAACGCTTCTTAATGCCTTGTCTTGTGAGATTCCCGAAGGGGAGCGAATTATTACTATTGAAGATTCGGCAGAGTTGAAGTTTGAGCGACATCCTCATGTTGTGCGTCTTGAGGCTCGTGAAGCTTCAATTGAGGGTGAAGGAGCAGTTTCAATTCGAGATTTAGTTGCAAATGCTTTGCGTATGCGCCCTGACCGGATAGTTGTTGGCGAGGTTCGTGGCTCAGAGTGTATTGATATGCTGCAGGCCATGAATACTGGGCACGATGGTTCGCTCACTACACTGCATGCAGGAAGTGCTGACGAGGCAATTGTGCGTCTTACGCTTTTAGCACGTTACGGCATTGATTTACCTGGTTCGTTAATCGAAGAGCAGATTGCAATGGCACTTGATGGCATTGTTATGAGTGAGCGAACGGCACAGGGCAAGCGCTATGTTTCGGCATTTGTTGGGGTGTCTCGTGCAGCATCAGGTGGTGTTGAGCTGCATACATTTGTTTCTTTTGACGCGGTGGGGCCGACGTGGGAGCTTATTGGGGAACCTCCGTTTATTGAGCGTGCCCTGCGTGCAGGAACGCTTTCTGAGGAGGAGGTGTGCGCATGGAGAGCATCATGTCCATCTTGATAGGTTCGATGTTTGGGATAAGTGTCTTAGTTTTGCTAGCACCTATACAAGAAAATGAAACACTACCTAAACAAAAATCTTTAATTTGTTTTACTCGTATACGTGCTCATTTAGAACAACTTCCTCTTATGAGAAATACACTGGTGCAAGAAATGCTCTCTCTTTATTTGCGAGCCGAGCTGCCTTTGTTGGAGACTAAGTATGTTCACAGTATCGCTGATGCTCTTTTTGTCCATCTCGTGCTGAGCTTGGTGAGCGCTGCTATAGGTGCTGTGCTATCAGGGAGTTTTTTGGGAGCGTGTGTAGGGCTTACTGCGCCAAGCATATATGCAGCTTCAAAACACATGAAATATAAGCGTCAGCAACGTGAACAAATTGAAGCTGCTATGCCTGAGGCTTTTCGCTCTCTATCAACTGCTTTAGGCTCAGGCTGTTCACTGGCTCAAGCAATGCGTTTTGTTGGCTCACACGCCAAAGAACCATTGCAATCAGAATTTATGCGGGTGGGATTTTCAATTGAATGTGGGGTGCCTGCCACAGAGGCGCTCGATAATTTATTGCAGCGGCTCCGCGCACCTGGATTAGGGCTGGTAGCTATAGCACTTAAGGTTTCACAAAAAACAGGCGCCCCACTTCAAGACTTGTTGTCGCAGGCGGCAAATACTGTTGGTACACGTATAGAGCTTAAACGCTTGCTTGAGGTTAAAACGGCTCAAGCACGATTATCTGCTCGGATGGTTGCTGCTATGCCAGTTGCTTTAATGACGTTGCTCTCGCTGCTTTCTCCCGATTTTAGAGAAGGAATATTGTTGCCAGCAGGAATGCTTTGCATAATAGTCGCCCTCATCTTGAATGCACTCGCATGGATAATCATATCGCGCATCATGAGAGTGGGGCTCGAATGAATGTCTTTATGTCAAGCGTTGCGGTGTCTTTGTGCGCAAGCATGTTATATGGATTGAGCACATGGGGATGGTTGGGGGTTCTGGTCGCGGAACGACACCTTGTTATGCATGAGTGCGTAGAGTTCTTGCGTCGTATGCTGCGTACTATGCAAGCAGTTTTTGAGTATATGCAGGCCTTGCTGTTTGGTGCAGCAGTAGGTCCTGGTCTAGGTGATGTCTCAGACATGATTGACATTATTCGGTTAGGACTAAGCGCGGGCATGTCCTTTGATGCGGCTCTTCGCCTATATATCGATCATGGTTCAAGTTTGCTTTGTCAGACTATGGAAGAGGCTTGGGTGCGATGGAGTTTGGGAATTGAGAGCCGAACAGAGGCTTTGCATATGGTGGCACGAAAGCTTGAGATTCAAGCACTTGAGCCCTTTGCGGCAGCAACAAGTCAAGCCTTGATATTGGGTGCGCCGCTTGCAGATACGCTGTCGCATCAAAGCCGAGTGTGTCGGCTGGCGCATAGAGCAGAGGTTGAGCGCCAGATTGAGCGGGCGCCGGTTAAGTTGCTAATTCCTACGGCAACGCTCATTTTACCTGCACTTTTATTATCAATTTTGGGTCCTTTTCTTGCAGCAGGCAAGATGATTTAGGAGGGAAAACTATGCAAGATACTAACAATACGCTTCTTTGTTTATATAAGACAGCTTGCTGTGATATGCGGCGTATTATCCGTTTGCTTATGCGCGAAGAGAGAGCACAAGGAACAACTGAATATGCAATTCTGGTAGGTGTTTTGGTGGTTATTGCAATCATTGCCATTATTGCATTTCGTGGAAAAATTACCGAGCTCTGGGACGCTATAAGCTCAGGTATCAATAGTTTGTGATGGCATGTGGTGAACAGAACTGGTCGGTTGCGGCTTGGGATAGTGCTTGTCTGTTGCTGCATGCTTACAGCCTGCGCCCTTTGGTGGGCTAAGCAGAGTGCACAAACGAAAGCTTCGTCTCAGCAGCTGCTTGATGATTCTTTAGATGAACAGACGCGTGAGACGCTAACTAGTTGGGCAGAGCAGATGCAGAGCATTGAAGCAGAAGCCTCATCGTCACAAAACTTTTTGCAAGAGCTTAATGAGGCGCACGGCAAGCATCATATGCATGCATGTACTTGGACAAGTTCGCAAGCGTTTATTAGTCAAGCTAGGACGGTATTGCAGGCATATCAAGAGCAAAAAAGTTCGCGGCTTATCACAGCGGGCTACCTTGACTTGTCAGGAAACGTTTGGGGAGCACTTATCCAGGGTGACGATGCGTGGGTTGACGTAGTGATGGTCTCCGATGCGTCTCATGAGCAAACAGTTCTGACGAGTGTCCGGGTGCTGCGTCTATGGGGCACGTCATGAGGGAAGGGGCGGGTATATGGGGCAAAGCTTAAAAGGGTGTGAGTTTGTGCACGGTCGAAAAGCAAGCATTTGGGGCCAATTTGCATTAGGGCAAGAAAGGAGCGCTCGAGCCCTGTGTGTATTAGGACGAGAAACGAGCGCTCAAGGCACGTTTGAGTATGCCGTTGTATGCAGCATGATGTTGGTGATTATTTTGGGTCTTGCGGTGCTTTGGCGTGCGAGTGCGCACGGTGGGCTCTCTGCCCTAGTTGAGCAAGCTGCATCGCATGCAGCTCATGCACGGGGAGTACCAGACCTTGTTTTGTATTAAGAACACCATTAAACAAGCTTGGTATAGGGTGCTAATGATAGCTTGTATCGTGAAGTGAGTTGGTTATGTTATGTGGAAGAAGCCTTATGTTGTGCGGCGCATGAGCTGCATTGAACAGCTGCTGGATTGTGCTCAGCAACAGATAGGGCGTGTTTCGCAGCAGGTATGTGGAGAAACAGCCGCTCAAGCAAGTGTTGAAGCTGCAATAACTATTCCGGTCTTTATGCTGTGCCTGATTATTTTATTGCAACCGGCATGCGTGTTTTATACACGCGCCATTATGGAATCAGCAGCTGGAGAACTTGCACGTCTCATGATTACCGCAGCGTATGAAGATGATGCTGCATATACCAACTTTGCACTTCGACGGCTTGAGGCAGTTCCTAACCTTTCTATCTTTCATGAGGGCACAAAACAGGATTGGGATGTGAGCTTTGAGCGCGGTGGTACGGCTGGGGCGGTGCAGGTGAATATTCAAGGTCAGGCTCGCCCTTTACCGTTGTTAGGTTCGCTTATGTTTTTGGCAGGCAAAACGCACGAGAATGGCCTTATTCCTATACGGGTGAGCGTGAAGTATACAGGCAGACCATCATGGTTGGAGGGAACGTATGATACGTGGGTATCGGTATGGAACTAGCTGTTTACACCCAAGCCCAAGGCGATGGTGGGGGATTGAGCTTTTTGTTGAAGAGGCGGCGTATACAACCGTAACAGCAGCAGTGGCGCTGTTGGTAGTACTTGCGCTTGTGTTTTCAATTAGTTTGGCAAGCTGGAGCTTGTCGCGTGCCGGAGATGTTCAGGCACATGCTGATGCCACAGCGCTAGCAGGAGCTAATGTTATTTCTTCTTATCACAGTGCTGCTACGGTTGTTGACGCCTGTGTTTTAAGTCTTGGTCTTACAGGCTTTTGTGTAATTGCAGCAGGAATGGTTGGCCTGCTTATTCCAGGTGTTAACACTGCAGCTGGTAAAGCAATAGAGCTCGGCATTAAAACTCTTAAGATGAGAAATAAATTTACTCAGTCAGCTTCAAAGGGATTACAAACCATAGAGCGCGTGCTGCCTTATCTTGTTGTGATGAATGGCATGCGTGTAGCTGCTGCAGAAAACTCGTCGGCTGTTAGGCACGTAGGGGTAGCAATCCCGGTTCCGCTAATATCTGCCTCAAAGTTTCTGGGTCTTGGAGATAATCAAGTTCCAACTAATGAGCTTGAAGCAACAACGCAAAAACTTGATGATGCGGCTGATGAGCTACGGGAGGCGCAAGAAAAAAGTGAAGATGCTAAACGAGTTGCATGGCTAGCTGATTGCGGCCAAGACGGCATGAATCTACAGGAGCGCGCAGGAAAGCTCTCTGGATTATCTGATGCAGATAATCCAGATTATGCCTCGAGTATTACTTGGCCACCTGTGGTGGCATTAACGCGCGCTCGTGCATATTATGCTTGGCGAAAACTAAACGATACGGCAGGGCAGGGTGGTCTTGAAGCACAGGTTGATGCTGTTGCACGTCACGCATTTTATGAGTTTGCACTATCAGAGCTTGAGCAAGCTCGGTTTGAAGAGACTGATGAGGGGGTTATTTGTGAGTTACCTAATCTGCCCAAAAATACCTCTGATGTGCGTGCGACACGTCTGTATACCGATGCTGTGTGGCCAACTACTCAAGAGCCAGCAGGATTAACGCTTCATTTTTCTGCCCGTTGCCCTGGAGCAAAAGGTAGTGCTGGGCCACTTGCTTCACTAGCTATGCTTGAGTCGGGGAGTGTTTGTGAATGTCCATACTGCCACTTTGGTGTGGGTGATTTAGGGAAAACACCACTTGCTTCTTCACATATTTCAAATGGGTTTGAATATCACTTGCATAAGTGTTTTGAGGCGCTGCGGATATACGCTGCAGCTCGTAATACTGAGCTTGAATTAGAGCGTTCAACCAAAGAGCAGGCAAAATCGAGTAGCAATGTATTTGAGGAGGCTCTAGCGGCGCTTGTTAGCAAGCGACCAAAGATTGCGCCGCCTGGTCGATTTGGTTGTATCGCAGGTGTGTTGCAGCAAAGTGTCACTAGTCCTGCAGCGCTCGAACAATCGTTTAATCATGCGGTTGCTCCTGAGCCGCGTCTGGCACTTGCTGCGGCAGTTCTCGCTAAAGACCCTGCAAGCTCTTCTCATAATGCGTTAGCCTCATTTGTAAGTCGTATTAAAGAAAAAACCGGTTCATCAGTGCTCACGCTGGTGGGTGATGTTATGGGCTTGTGGGGTCGTTTACTTATGGGATACGGAGACATGCATGCTGAACTTAACAGTGCAGTTGAAAAGCTGCTAAGTGGATTTGATGCGCTTGGGGTAGGTTCGATTGCTCGCTGGCTCGGAGACCGCGCACGTGCTATTTTTGACAGTTTTGGTCTTGAACCAGTTGATTTGAGTTATCGAAAACCCGTGCTTACTGATAGCAAGCACGTTATTGATAAATCAGATATTCCGGCGCTTTCAAATGTACAGTCTTTTATTCGGTCGCTTCCATTAAGTTCCAACAACCCTCATGCAATGTTACAAGCAGTTGGTATATCAGCTGTTGATGTTCTTGCGTCAACAGAGTTTACGGTAGCAGAAATTCCTGTTCCTGGAGGTAAGAGTATTCCGTTGACTATTCGATTAAAGGATTTAGTGGGAGCTGGTAGCTAATGTGGGACTCAAAACAACTTAGGGCAAAGGGCGAGGTTAAGAGCGTAGAGCCTGCGTTTATATGGTGCTTGAAGCAAGCTAAAGCCGCATATGATTTTATTGCTATGGGTGTTGGTATTCATGTGGCGTGAAGAACAAGCTCAGGCAACACTCGAGCTTGCACTGGTTCTTCCGGTACTCATAGTTGTGGGGCTGATTGTGTATAACCTTATGACGTTTAATGCGGCAGTTGCACGCTTTGATAGAGTGGTTCCCGATATTGTGCTGGCACATGGTAGCTCACCAAGAGGAGATGAGCACCGAGCATTTGCAGGGGCAACATCAACTATTCAGCATGAGCTCATTCAGGCGCTTGAGCCTTATGAGGTTGAAATTGAAGTTTCAGCTAGAGATATAGGGGCAGGTCCTCAAGGTACATCGCTGTTGTCGCTGGTGGGGAGTTTGTGCGCATATACCTGCCGGCTCAAATATAGGCCATGGCCTCAGGGTTTAGTACTTGCCGGAATTCGTTTGGGTGCACCTGACTGGCTTGTTCATACCAGAGAGGTAGTTGTAGACCCTTGGAGACCGGGGGCATTGGTATGAAAAACTGGTTTTGGGAAACGAGTTGTCAGGTTATTCAAGCGCTTGACTGGGCGCCAAGTTATGTTGTGATGGCAGATAAGTATCTTGAGCGTCTATTTGGGATGTTTATTTTGCCAGGCTACAACGAAGCAGGAGTGCCAACTGTATTAGCACTTCCACACTGCTCGTCGGTACATACCTTTGGCATGAAGCAGCATTTGGATATTGTGCTCATAGATGGTTGTGGCAAGGTAATTGCTCTGCACGAAAATGTTGGGCCTGGTTGTATGGTGGGAGACAAGAGGGCAGAGCTTATTTTAGAGCGTTTTCATGTGGGTTAACGTAGTACACCGTGCCCTGAGTGTGTTCTTGCAGAGAAGTCGGCTAAATTTATGCTTGACCATATTGTGCAGTTTGATATAGTTATCGAGCTGTCATTTTGGTAGCATCACTGGCCAGATAGCTCAGTTGGTAGAGCAGAGGACTGAAAATCCTCGTGTCAGGGGTTCAAGTCCCTTTCTGGCCACCAGCTAAACTGCAAATAGGGAGCCAGTTGGCTCCCTATTTTATTTGTCTTCTAGGTTGTATACTAGGACTATGTTTTAAAATGTGTGTCTATATAACCCTTCTTTTTATATCTTGATAGCAAGATTAAAGGACAACCTGAGAAGGATAGATTTTTGTCTTTGTGCAGGATCTTGAGATGCGTGTCGAGCCGCTGAGAAGTGGAACTCTATGGCGGTGTCGAGGAACTTTGGCGGTGCATTACGAAAAGCCTATGGCTCAGTGCGGTTATTTTAACTCCGAGTAGAATCCTCTTAAAGATGGTGGGATTCGCACGGGTTTTGTAAGTCGCTACTTTATTATTATCTAATAGAAAGAAGCTGTATTTTTGCACTAGAAATCGATTATCGAGCTGTCAAAATTAGAAGCATGTACTCTTTAGTCAGTCGCAATAGCGAGTGTATGAGCTGTTTGTTGGTAACATAAAGATACTTGGCAGTACCGCTCTTTGTTTTGATAGCATTGCGCACGGTGCATCGCACATGCCAAGTGTGTAGACATGCTCTGGGTGCGGCACGATAAGGTGTCACATAAAAAACATAACAAGAAGGGATTAAATCTATATAGTCTAAAATGTTCACCCCCCCCCTCGCTCTTTGCCATATAATTGACAACTCATGTATTTAACATATGTAACACCCTATGAAGTAGTTACAAAATACTATGGCATCTTAATTAAATTATCACCTGTACTTTGTGTCTGCTTTACTAATTGTTTTGAAATGCTACTATGAGCCTCGCATTTGTTTCCTATTCTGGAAAGAAGGTTAGTATGAAATCAAATCGTACAATGATGGTTGTAGCTGCTACGGTTGTGCTTCTGGGTACTCCCATTGCCGCTCTCCCAAGTTTTGCAGATGAACCTGACGTAACCCCGCTTGTTGCTTCAGACAATGCAGCAACTACGTCCGAGGAGGCAGGAGCTACGGACAGCTCGCCTACAGATGGCAGCGGTACAGCTGTTG
Organism: Collinsella sp. zg1085; assembly: GCF_018889955.1. Classification (GTDB taxonomy): domain Bacteria; phylum Actinomycetota; class Coriobacteriia; order Coriobacteriales; family Coriobacteriaceae; genus Collinsella. The sequence continues at coordinate 1,507,146 of NZ_CP076545.1, read as the reverse complement.
CTCCTACTGCTGGCACTACTGCAGTTACTCACAGTCTTGGTGAAGTGTCAGATGATGCTACATCCACTGAAACTGTACCCCCCGCACCTAGTGCTTCCACTACTACAAATGATTCGGTAGAACCCTCAAATCCGACAGGCACCAACAGAGTTGGTATTCATGTCCATATTAAAAATACGGATGAGAGCACATTTCCAAATCGTTTCCCTACAGTAGATTTGACGAGGGCAATGAATATCAGGTTGGTCGATGGTCAGGGTAGGACGTATACTTCCACAGAGGTTGAGGGCTTCTCAGCAACATTCTCAGATCTTCCTGCGGGTATCTATACGGTTGAATACGCGGTGCCCGAAGGCTATATGGCGAAATCTGGTAAAGTTGGCACTGGCAGTTTGGGCTCTTATACATTGCCCAATGCCCGTGTTGAGGTGCGTGATACTGGTGTGTTTCAGCCCTTTTATATTCGTCTAACTGAACTGCCACCAGCAAATGATAACGATACTGTTCCTGTGGGTACCAATAAAGCTCAGGTCAATGTTCATATTAGAACTGGTGTTGAGGGCGCTAATCAAGGCTATCCAACCGAGGATATAACGCGTGCCATGAGCATTGAGTTGGTAGATGCTGAAGGACACGTCTATACAGTGGCTGAAATTAAAGAAGGGTTTAGAGCTAGTTTCCTGAATATCCCTACAGGTACCTATAAAATTCGCTTTGTAGTACCTGAGGGCTATGAGAGCGCGAGTGGCGAAACGGTGAGTTTTGGCGCTTATAAACTTTCAGGTGATACCCTTGAGATAAGTGATAATAAATACGTGTGGCAGCAGTTCTATGTGCTTTTGAAAGCAGTCGCGCCTGATAACGCTGACGATGATACCAATGGTGGTACCGGAGAGAATGCCGGCGACAACACCGATAACAATTCTACCGGTGGTAACACAGAAAACAATGCTGGCGGTAATGCCAACACTGGTGATGATATCAATGGTGGTACCGGAGGGAATACCGGCAACAACACCGATAACAATTCTACCGGTGGTAACACAGAAAACAATGCTGGCGGTAATGCCAACACTGGTGATGATATCAATGGTGGTACCGGAGGGAATACCGGCAACAACACCGATAACAACTCTGGCAATAACAATGACGATACTAGCAATACCGGCAATAACGGTTCTGGTAATAACGCTGGTGATAGTGCTAATGGCTCTGGAATAAACCAAAGCGCCAACAACGGCGACAACACCGACGGCTCTCAGATGCCTGGTAATCAGAAGGAGCCGGCAGCAAAAGACAAAACAATATCTCAGAAGAAAAAGAAAACTGTTAAGAAAAAAGCATTGCCTCAAACTGGTGATGCAAGTTTTGCGCAGGCCTTACTTGCTGGTTTTAGTGGTCTTGGCGCTACCGCAGTGGCTGCTTTAATTAATAAGAAGCGCAAGTAAGCGTTATTTTGGCATCACGGTACATTGATTTGTTCGTGAATTACAAAACCCTGTTCTCGCTCCTAGAGTTTATAAGGTACGAGGGCAGGGTTTTTGCTAGCAAGATACAAAGTGTGGACAGTTGTATCTCTGTGACTAGGCAGAAAGCCATTGCTTTACTACAGCTGTCGGCAGCGTCGGCGTCGCAACAGTTTTTCCAAGCCTAAAAACGCCAAAATCAAGATGACACAGGCAACTACAATCGAGCCGCCGGGGCGAACATCAACGTAATATGAGAAGCTTAAACCGCTCAGTGTTGCCGTTAAACCCACCGCAACCGAAATAAGACAGGTTTGTATATAACTCCTGCTAATGATAAGTGCGCAAGCAACCGGAAGTGTCACAATAGATACGACGAGTAATGCGCCCACAACCTTGCAGGCAAGTCCAATTAAAAGTGCACTTAAAACGGTAAAGATGGTGTTAACCACGCGCACTTTAACACCTGCAAGTCGCGCTAAAGTTGCGTTAATTGCAGCGTCTTGTAAGTCGGCATACAAGAATATGCTTATGCCAACAACTAAAAGAAAAATCACGGCGCAACTCATGACATCACTCGCTGTTACAGAAGATATTGAGCCAAAGAGATACGACTCAAAGGTATTTCCGCCAGGCGCTAAATCGGCCAAAATAACGGCCAAACCAAGTCCGGCAGAAAGCGTGACTGCAACAGCCATATCGCCAAATTGTGGCATTTTCTCGCGGATACGCTCAATATAGAGTGCGCCTACCACACAACTTATCACAGCTCCAATAACAGGATCAAAGCCAAAAATAAGACCCAAGCCCACACCAGTGAGCGAAATATGCGAGAGCGCATCACTAACCATTGATGTTTTGCGGTTAATCATAACAATACCGAGCAGCGGTAAGGCAATTGCCAGCATGCACCCCACAATAAGCGTGCGTTGCATAAACTCAAACTCAAGCATGGACAATCCTTCCGTTCTCAATACGGTGAATCGCGTCAAAGTCGATATAACGCGTCACAAAATCAAGTTCATGCGAAACAAAGAGCATGGTGAGGCCATCGCGCTCATGAATCTCCGTGAGTAGCTGCAAAAACTGAGCCTTGCTTTCAACATCAACCCCGGCAGTAGGTTCATCAAGCACAAGGAGCTTTGGCTTGCTCATGAGCGCTCGTGCAATCATAACGCGTTGTTGCAGCCCACCTGATAGCTCATTGAACGGTGTGCGTGCATAGGGTTTAAGCCCCATGCGCTCAAGCATGGCATCGGCTTTGCATAGCTGAGCCTTACGAGGAGTATGCGGCCAACCAAATTGACGTTGCAACTGAAGCACTACCAGCTCACGGCAGGTGGTGGGAAAGGCAACTTTGTCCATAACACTTGCTTGCGGCACATAGCCTATATGGGCGTAGTTGCTTGCGTGTCCTTGTGCTTTGCCAAAAAGTTTAATCTCGCCACTATATCCCGTGAGCTCGCCGAGTAAAAGCTTTAATAAGGTTGATTTACCTGACCCATTTTCGCCTGTGATGCAGACCATCTGGCCAGCTGCAATACTCAGAGATACCCCTTGGAGCACAGGCTCTGCGGTATAACCAAAGCGTAAATCTTGTATCTCAAGAATGTGCATGGGTACCCTCCTCATACAAAGATTGATAAATTGCCTCGATATTGGACCTCATAATTTCAACGTAGCCACCAGCATCAGCACCATCGTGGTCAGCAACATATTCCATCGAACACAACGGACAAGTTGCACCACCAATCTCTGCGGCGAGCGTATCGGCACCTTTTGAGCTTTGCCCTTGCTCATAAAATATTGTGCGAATATGGCGCTCCTTGCAAAAACTGATGGCCTTGCGCATGGTTTTAAGTGCGGGCGCTTCGGTAGAGGTGAGTCCCTGTAAGGGGTATTGTTTAATATTAAAGTCACGACAAAGGTAGGCATACGCGTTATGCGTAACTACAAATTCTCGCCGTTCAAGCTCTGCAAACTTTTGATCATATTCAGCCGAAAGCTCGGTAAGGCGAGACACAATCTTGCGTTTATTTTTGCGATAGATGTCCGCATGCTGCGGGTAGCGTTCAACCAGATAATCGTAGAGCGCGTTGCATGCGCGTTTGGCATTGAGTAGACTCAGCCAAGAATGTGGATCAAAAGTAATCGTGTCATGCCCAGATGACGAACCCTCAAGGAGCGACTTTGCAGGAATATCCACAGCATCGGTTTCGTTATTAACCAAGCGGTAGGAGAGTAACGACTCAGATGCACGGTCAGCAATCAAAACCCAAGGACCTTTGCTGGGTAGCGTGAAGCCAATGTAGCCCGACTCATGCCCCATTTCGAGCGCATACACCTGTTTTTCTTTAACCGTAAAGGTCTTGTGTTGCGCTACTACCTGCCCTTGTTCGCGCATGATTTCGCGGCCTGCAGCAACCAGTTCTTCAAGTGAGCTAGTTCTGGATGGCTTAAAAAAGGCAACGCGCATAATGTCTTCGTGGGTGTGCCCAAACTCAAAGCCGTAGGTACCGCTCTCAAGCTCAAGCCGAGCCATATATTGAAATTCGCCCATGGCTGCAGCGCCTTTATAAGTGATGAGGTCGATGCTATCCGATAAGGTGAGTATAGGGAGTTGAGGTAGGGCATTGCGCACCTGAGGAGCCCAGCGCTCCATATTGGCACCATTGAGAATCAAGGCGTCAGATTCTGCGAGCTCAGCCATGCGTCGAGGTGTTGGCTCCCAAGCATGTGGGTCTTTGTTGGTGGGCATAAAGGCTCGTACATCGGCGGTTTCACCAACTATTGCTTGTACAAGGTTAACAACCGGATAAAACGAAGCAAATATAAGGGGACGACCGTCGGTGTTTCGCGGTGTCGTGCAGCCCGCAAGCAGGGCTCCGAGACCAAGCGTGCTTGCGGCAAAGCCAAGCTTGAGGGCAGCGCGTCGGGTATATGCATAATCGTACATAGGTTTCCTTACAAGACTCGTCTCCTTTACTGGGGCGGTAAAGGAGACGAGTTCATCGGTGCGAAGGGGGACTTCGCCTACAGAAAAACGGCAGCTACTCTTTGATTTCTTCCTTAATTTGGCCCATAGTTGAGGAGGGGGCTACAAAAGTGGGATACCAATCGTCGCGTGCCATGATGTCATCAATGCTATTGCCGTAGCGCAGGTGGAAGTGCACGAGCTCTTCTTCGCCGTGTACTGGCATAAGTACCATGTAGGGGTAGGGGGCATCAGCTTCGTTTGCCTTGAAAATATCCCATTCAAGTTCGGCACCACCGTGGGTAACCTTGCGAGACTCAACAAAGCTATATGTTGCAGAGCTTAGCTCCTTGCCGCCATCTTTCTCAAACCCATCAAGGAAAGAAATCTTGTCACCCTTGATGGTGATGCCCGTAAAATCTGCGGCAACTTTTTTCTTAATTTCAGCTTTTACCTCGTCAGCCTTTTTGCTGTCACGCCCGGCAACCTCTTCATAGGTGCTATCAAGCTCGGGGTTGTCTAGGTAGCCATGAAAACCATTCCAAGTTCCCTCCCAGTCAGCAAGAGAAACCTTGGTTTTAGCAGGGGCTTTTTGCATAGGCGCAGAACCTTGCGATGTCTCGGCAGCGGGTTTTGAACTACTGCCTGCAGGTGCTGGCTTGTTGTTACAGGCGACAAGCGTAAGACTCAAGGCGAGCATAGTTGTTGCGGCAAGTACGCGGTGTGTTTTCACGGGGACTCCAATCCTGAGTAGTGAATCGTGAACACGGATAGATAAAGCGCCGGCATAAGGTGTACAGAGCTTGCACACCAACAAAAAGAAGAAGTGATGTAAAAGTTACAACTATCTAACTTTTTGTTATCTGCATTGTTGCAGTGCGATACAGCTAAAGTTAACTAAAGCAAACAATACATGAAACGAACACAGGAACTGGGTGAGTGCTATCGTGGGTGCGTGAAGCCTGTATGAGGGTGTTTTCCTCGGCTCTTTTGTGTGCACATATGTCATACCATAGTTAGAAAATGCTCAACTATGTCTGTTTGGAAATGGGGCATGTGATGGATTCTCAAACGCTGAGACAAGCTGCCATAAATCGCGTGCGTTTGCGTCGCCGCAAGCAAAAGCTCCCTGCCTATGGTCAGCTTCGAGGCGCTAATCTGTCGGGCTGGCTTATTCCTGAGCCGTGGGTTTGTCCAACGCTGTTTGAGGGAACGGGTGCCTCAACCGAGCAGGAGCTACAGCAGGCCTTGGGCACAACTGAGTATAATGAGCGTCTCCGCCAGCATTTGGAAAGCTTTATCACCGAGGCGGACTTTCGCCGTATGGCGCTTATCGGCCTTAATGCAGTGCGTATTCCTGTGCCGTGGTATGCCTTTGGCGTGCAGTCAGAAGGGAAGACCTATATTCCGCTTATTGACTATATTGATAGAGCCTTTGAATGGGCAAATCAGTATGAGATTGCTGTGATACTAACACTCGCGACGGTTCCCGGTGGTCAGGGCGATGCCCATGAACCTACTACGGCACCAAACTATATTGCCGAGTGGCATGCCTCGCATAATGGTCGTTACGCTGCGCTTGAAGTGCTCGAAAAGCTGGCTATACGCTATGGAGAGGATGATGCCTTAGCAGGAATTGAGCTCTTGGACGCGCCTGTGATGCGGGTACGCCAGGGGCTTTTTGCCATGAGTGATGGTATTCCTATTCACTACTTAAGAAATTACTATCGCGACGCCTATGCACGTATTCGTGCTCATATGCCAGCAAGCAAGGCTATTATCTTTTCTGACTCGGGTCATCCCGAGCGGTGGCGTGGTTTTATGCGTGGGTCTACCTACGAAAATATCATGATTGACGTGCATGTATATCATTATCGCGACCAGTTTGCACAAGATATAACCTCGCCGAAAGGCATTGTACAGGCAATTGTGCGCACAAAAGCAAGTATTGAGCTGGCACAACAGACGGGCTTTCCCGTGCTTGTTGGTGAGTGGTCAGGCGCGGCAGTGCTGTCAAGCTCGCGGGTAACACCCGAGGGTCGTGCTGCTTATGAGCGGGTGTTTATAGCTAATCAGTTGAGTGCATTTAAGCAGTGTGCTGGCTGGTTTTTTCAAACGTGGAAAACAGAAAAACGGATTCCTGCATGGGACGCGCGGGTTGCACTCGGTACCCTTGAGCGCGCCATGCTGGAATAGCGAGCAAGGATTGTTATGGCATTACTAAACAACGAGGTAGAGCAGGGTACGGGCAAGCCAGTTGCACAGATGGGTCGTTTGATGGTTGTAGGAACACCCATTGGCAATCTCGGCGATTTGAGCCCTCGCGTTGCTGAGGCATTTTGTGCAGCTGATGTGGTGTGCTGCGAAGATACGCGGGTAACTGCCAAATTGTTAGCTCATGTTGGCGCAACGCCTGAGCTCATGCGGGCTGACGAGCATACTATTGCTGCACGTCTACCACGCATTTTGGAGCGTATTGCAGCTGGTCAACAGGTGGTCTATGCCTCAGATGCTGGTATGCCAAGCATTTCAGACCCAGGGCAGCTGCTTATCAATGCCGCTCGCGAGGCAGGCGTGCTTGTTGATGTAATTCCTGGACCGTCTGCATGTATTACCGCACTGGTAGCAAGCGGCTTAGCCACTGATGCTTTTTTGTTTGCTGGTTTTTTCCCGCGCAAACACGGTGATCAGCTCAAGCGTTTGCAC